>JALOMF010000145.1 GCA_025455635.1 Saprospiraceae bacterium
CTGATACGCTTTTATAATATCTTGGAAGGATACTACTTAATCTGTTAGCCAATCTTGTCAATGAACTTTATGTGCTTTTTGTGTAGATACCGTAGGTTTCATAAACTTGGAAAGTCTAAGGCACGGCCCCGATAGGTCAAAATTAGGCGGTGGGAATGGCGCAGCGAAACTTTTGGGAGGATTAGAAAAAGATTTCTAAAACGGTTCAGTCGTCCATCTCCACGCCGCCAATCATCAGCTCCGTGCCTTGCACCACATTGTTATTGGGCTGGCCGCAATGGGCGCACACGAACTTGTAGTTTTCGATGGTGGAGCGGGCATTGCAAGCCTCGCAATGGATTTCGATGGGCAGCACTTCCATTTCCAAATGGGCTTGGCTAAATTGCGGTGAATCCGTAGCGACCACCGCCTCGAAGGCATTCTGCATCAGCAACGGCTCGACGTTGGATAGCTGCCCGACCGTCAGTTTGATAGCCCGGATGCGGGGCAGGTCCTCGGTGGGAAAGGACTGCTCCAAGCTGCGGAAGATGTTGCGGACTAGGGATATTTCGTGCAAAGTATCGCTATTTTGATGGTGGATGGAAAATGGGCGCACGAATTAACGGGGATTCGGGAAAAGGGGGAGGGATTCCTGAGGGCTAACGCCTCCCGATACTACTAAATTAGCTTCACGCCTTCAGCAATTCCTTTTTGACTTGAAGAGCGAGTTGTTCCAGTTGTTCCAATTTAGTGAGGATAGTTTTTTTGTCGGAATTGGACAATTCATCGGCTTTGATATTTTGCAGGATAGGTTGTAGGCCCTCGTCCAATCCACGAAGTATTTCTTCTGTATTGATGGCAGTTTTGACTTGATGCATGACCTTAGATTTTAATGGTTTTCAAAAGTTTGAAGTTTTTGTTTCAATTCGTTTATCTCGTCCAGTAAACGGTCGATTCTTTCCAATACACCCCGTTTTCCTTCCTTTTCTTCAAATTCCTCTCGAAAGATACGAATCATTTCCAATTGTTGGAAACGATCCTCCAAAAGCTGTAGTATCTGTTTCTTGGTCATAGGTCTTGTTTTGATTGGCAAATACAGCGTGAAATTATTGAAAGAATGGAGTAGTTTCTCCCAAGAACTATCAATTTATAATCACCCAATCACCCCCCGCAGCGCCTCCAACCTTTCCAAATGCCCCTCCGCCTCCCCAACCAGCACCGGGTCATCCACAATATGCTTGACCTCCAATGCCTTCACCACCATCTCATGGAAGCGTTCGGGGTTGGTTTCGTCCTCGCCGTTGTTGGCATACCAGCAGGCTTCGAGGTAGTTGAGCAGGGTGAGTGCCCGCTCGTAGGGATAGTCGGCGGCGGTGCGGATTGCGAGGGCTTCTTGGTAGTAGAATAGTGCCTTTTCGTAATTGTCGGAGTGGATGGCTTCGGGGTATTTCGTGAGGGCATTGCCGTAGCTGTTGCACACGGCGGCGTATTCGTAGGGGGCACTTTCCTTCGTGAAAATGCCCAGCGCCTCGTTGAAAGACGCCACCGAAACCGAGGCCCAGATGCTTTTTTTCTTCACCTCGTCGGGTATCTCGGAATAGATGACGCCAAGGTGGTGGTGGATTTGGGCGAAAGCCTCCGGCGCTGCTTCCCGTGTGAAGATTTTGAGGGCCTCCTGGTAGCTGTCCATCGCCCCTTTGTAGAACTGCGGGTTGCCGTTTTTCGCCCAAGTATAGAGCAGGGTTCCCCGCCGCATTTGCGCATTGGCCAGCAGTTCGGGCTGTTCTTCCCTTCGGAAAATATCCACGGCCCGGCTGATATAGCCCAGCGATTCGCTGAAGGAGTTGGAGAAGTTGGCGATTTGCGAAGCATCCACCAGCACGAGGGCAGCGTCGAGCGGGCGGGCCTGCGCCTCGTAGGCTTGCAGGACTTCCCAGAGCGTTCCCTTGAGTTTTGCGAGCAATGCCTCGTCGTAGGGCACCGAAAGTTGCTGCATCCAGGCGGCGCAAAGGGCGTTTTTCAGTTCCACCCTCGCATCGTCGCTGAGGGCGTAGGCGATGGCATCGCTGAGGACGTTTTCGGCGGCGGTGAGTTGCCCAATATCCGTCAACAAGCTGCCGTAATGCTTGGCGGTGAAGGCTTTGTGCTCGTCGTCGGGGGCGGCTTGCAGGGCTTCTTCGTAGAAATAGGCCAGCTTTTGCAGGTCAAAATCACCGTCCGAGGCATAGTGTCGCAGGATGGCGTTGTTGTGCAGCAGGCGGTAATCATCGAACTCGTCGTTGTCCGAGGAAAGGCGGTCGGGGTTGACCGTTACCCCCTCCATCAATTGGCGGAAAGCTACCACATCGGCGGCCACATTGGGGAAGTTGCGCAGCAATTCCGCTGCCCGTTCGCCGTTGCCGAGCTTCGCAAACACCAGCCCCAGCAGCAAGTCCGGGTGGAATGGCATCGGCTCCAGGAACAGGAACGGTGGCATGACGTTGTGCCAATCCACGGGGAAGCTGATGCCCTTTTTACCTACGACCAAGCACAGGGCGCTCGGCTGCGGTTTTTCCGTCAGGAAGTCCTTTATCTCCACCAGTTCGTCCAGCCGTGGCTGGCTGGCGATGGCGGATTGGACGGCGGGGAGGTGGTCGGGGGTGGAGAAGATGGTTAGCATGTTAGGAAATTGGGAAATTGAGAAATTAGGAAATTAGGAAATTGGGAAATTAAGAAATTGGGGTTGCGTTGTCCCGCAATTTCCCAATTTCATATTTTTACTTGCAGTATCCCCAGACCCGGCACCAGCGTAAACTCCAAATCCCGGTCGCTGCGGTCGAGGTCGTGGTCGAGGATGATTTCCTGCATCGAAATGGTGCGGTCGCCCTGCTGGTTGCGGATTTTCACGAAGAGCATGGACACTTCGTGCGCCTGCTTGAACATCGAATCGGAAATAGGGGCCAGCAGCAGGGTTTTGAGGTTGGGATAATACACGGCGTAAACCTGCCGCTCGTCGCTGAAGGCAGCGTCCGCTACTTCTGCCGCCAGCCAGAGGTGCTCGCCTTGGAGGCGGACCTTTGCGGTGGTGGGGATGGGGGGAGGCTCGGTGGTGGGGATGGGTTTTAGCCAGTACATTGTTCAAGGGTTGTTTGATATAAGATTTCAGATAGACGATTTTAAATTTTAGATTGAGGGGCGTCGGCAAATCTAAAATTTAAAATCGTCTATCTTATATCTAAAATCAATTGATTATCAATCATTTACCTCCTCCAAAATCATCCCCACCACCTTTTCCGCTGCCGCAATCACCGGCTCGCTCAACTGCATCTCCAGCCGGGTATCGTCCACAGCGATGAGATAGACCTGCACGTCATAGGGATAATTTTCCCGAAGGATTTTGCGGGCGTAAGATAGGGCTTGGTCCCATTTCAGGGAATGCAGGAAAACCAACGGGTCGTCCACGATTTGTGCTTCCACGGCCTCGGCGGGCAATTTGTACAGCGTACCTGGCAGTTCGTTAGTGTTCACCACGGCGTCCACGAGCAGGATGCGGTCGTGGCCCTGCAACTGGAACAGCACCTCGAAGGCGGAGGTGCCCATGTCGAGCAGGGTGATGTCGCTGCGCTCGCCAAGCTGCTGCTGCAACTGTGCGATGACGTAGCACCCGACCCCGTCGTCGCTGCGGACGGGGTTGCCGAAGCCCATGATGGCGGTTTTATGCATTAAAATCAATGTAAAAAGCAGCCATTCCAACACAATCGGCTGGAACGGCTGCTTGATTCGTTAAACCATTAAATAAAAACAAGCCTTTACCAAATCAGAGCTTGAATTTAGCCAATTCTTGTCCCGACTTCCCGTCATGGGCATGCACCGTGCAAACGAGGCACGAGTCGAAGGAGCGGGCCACCATGCCCACTTCCACGGGGTCGTGCGGGTCTTCGATTTCGGTACCTTCCAAGGCCGCTTCGATGGGGCCGGAGTTGCCGAGTTCGTCGTTCGGGCCGACGTTCCAGGTCGTCGGGGCCATCACCTGGTAGTTCTTGATGATGCCGTCCTCGATTTCAATCCAGTGTGCCAATGCGCCACGGGCCGCCTCGGTAGCGCCCCAGCCCTTGCCGTCACGCTCGGTCGGCTTCACGTAGAACTCGCCGTCGAGGTTGATTTCCCGCAGCCACTGGTCAATGAACGTGTAGAGCCTTGGCGCTTCGTGTACCCGTGCGAGTACCCGGGTGAAGACGCTTGGGCCGAGCTTATTCATGATGTCTAGGAACAGCGGGTCGTGGATTTGGTGCTTTTCGTTGGCCGGATTGGCGTTCATAATCACCCTAGCCAGCGGGCCTACCTCGGCGCTGTGGCCCATGTAGCGGGGTGCTTTAGACCAAGAGTATTTGCCCTTGAAGTCAGTATCATTGAGGTTTTGAGATTGCATGGGCGTCGGCAGCGGCTCGTCCCAGGGGTGGGCGGCTGGCACGTCGGCGTACCAAGAGTGCTTGACGTGCTCTTGGATGTCGAGGTGGTTCATCGCATGAAACTTGCTGCCATCGTAGAAGCCGCCGGGGCTGATGACGGCATGTTGGCGGCCTTCAACGGTCGGTGTGTTGTATAAATCTTTGTGCAAATAAGTACCGTAGGCTAGGAATTTACCTACGCCTTGGCCGAATTTATCCAAGCCAAATTCCAGACCCGCCCGAATGAGCAGGCCGAGGTCGCTGTTGCGCTGGCTTTCGTTCTCCTCCACCCAGGCCATCATGTCGTCCCAAGACTTGATTTGCATGTACCGCTCGATGGAGCAGCCGAGCCAGACCGTTTCCAACCAATCATTGCGGAAGTGGTTCATGATGGCGTGGGCACGGGTGATGTCCTTCAACGTGGGGGCGCACATGACGCCACCGGGCACCATGTAGCTGGAGTGCGGCCATTGGCCACCGAACAGGGCATAGACCTCCACCGGGCGGCCCGAAGCTGTGACGCCACGCTGGAACGAGGTGCCGACATAAGCCGACCAACGGCGCACCACTTCTTCGTACAGTGGTTTGTTGGCGAATTTCTTGTTCGCCATGTCCGTTGCGAAGATGGCATAGAACCAGCGGGGGATGCTCTGGATGGTCTCTGTCGCCTGGCCCAAAGCCCTGAGCAGCAAGGCGTTAGGGGACAAGTGCGTTTTCCAAGCCGTGTCCAATGCCGAGGAGGCACAGTACAGGTGCGAGCCACCGCAGATGCCACAGATACGTGGCGTGACGATGAGGCCCGATTGCGGGTCTTTGCCCGCCATGATGCGCTCGAAGCCCCTGAACATGGCGGCTTGCGTGTGCGCACGGGTCACGACGCCGTCCTCCATGAAGACCTTTACGTCGAGGTCGCCCTCCACACGGCCTACGGGCGAGATATTCAGTTCCTTGTATGTTGAAGCCATTTTAGTTTAAATTGTTGAATTGTTGAAATTGTCGTTGGGGAAATCGTAAATCGTAAATCCCCAATCGTAAATCACTTCGATGTTTCAAAATGCTCTTTGTTCGCTCCCGTCATGTTCTCGACAGCGCCCATTGCCTTTTCAAAGCCGGCCCGCATGTAGTAGGCCATTTTATTGGTACCTGTGGGCACGTCCTTGGGCAGGAAGCCGAGGTATTTCATGGTCTTGAACACGCTGCCGGGCATGAGGTCGTGGTGCGGGAAGCCGGGTTCGGTGCAGCCGAGGCAGGGGTGGTTCGCACGGGTTTTGGACGAGGTGCGGTTCCACAGGATGCGGTTGCAACTGGCCCGTGTCATTGGCCCACGGCAGCCTACTTCGTAGAAGAGGCAGCCGCCCCGTTTGCCGAAGTGACCGTCCACTTTTTGGGCAAAGCTGATGGCATTCGGGCAACCCGTCTGCACGAAGTCGGTGAAGAAGGTTTTTGGACGGTGGAACTCGTCGAGCAGGACGTCGCCGATGCGGCCCGTTGCGATAGCGACGAGGATTTGGGAAATCCAGTCGGGGTGCGCTGGGCAGCCGGGGATGTTGATGACGGGCAGGCCGCCTTTGGATTTATAGTTGGCGCCGAGGAAGCCGCCTTTTTTATCCTTGTGAAACTGGAAACCCGTGCTCTCGCTGGGGTTCGGTGGCACGGCAGGGATGCCACCCCAAGTGGCACAGTCACCGATGGCGACGACGAAGGCCGCCACGGCGGAAAGCTCCTTCACCCAGTCCATCATCGGGCGGTCGCAGAAGTAGTTCATCGTGCCGGAACCGTTCGGCCCTTGAATGATGCTGCCTTCAAAAACCAAGATGTCAAGCTGGACTTTTCCCTTTTTGATGTCGTTCATCAGGTGCTCTACCTGCTGCCCGATTTCAAGCCCGATGGAGGGGTGCCAGAGGATGTTGACGCCGAAGTCGGTGATGAGTTCGACAACGGTAGGCTCCTCCGCATTGAGGAACGACATGGTATTGCCACTGCATGCCCCTCCCTGTAACCAAAGTACGTTAGCCATGTGAGATGTTATTTTCGTTTCAGAAAAATTAATTGTATTACCACGTTGTTGGCCAAATGGAATTGGCCAATCGTTTAGCGAAGCCAAATGTATGTCCTGATTTGGATTTGAAAAAATTTTCTAATCGCTTTTTTAGAAAATATTTTCTATTGGGATTTTGTCTAAATAAGGAAAAGGGGAAAGCGGAATTTTATTCCAAAATGGATGGCTTGTTGCAGCGCAACACAGGAGAATGGTTGGCGATTTCAACGCTTGGCAGAATGGCAAGGAAAGGGCGTTTTTCAATTCAAGGCCCCATCTGACCGGGTAGCCGCCAAGGCAAAAAATTCCTCCACCCCGCTCGGCGTCAGGTAGGGCAAGGATTGCGACCAAACGGCTTCCTTGAACTTGCCGCAGGTAATGGGTTGCCCTTTCAGTATCTGCTGCGGCACCCAGAACACGATGGTCATCCACATATTATCGGTGAGCAGGTCGTAAACACCGGGGTGAGGCTCCGTGACGAGCAGCTTTTTTTGCACATAAAAATCAATGCGGCGGCGGATTTGGAGGTGCATCTTGCTCACTGCCGAATGCCATTGCTCCATGATGCCGGGAAAGTTGCGCTCGATTTCAAAAAGGTCAATCAAATAGAACCGGTATTTATTGAAAAACTCGAAGTAGCGGTCAAGCTGCGTCTCCATGTCGGCGAGGGTGGGCTGGAGCATGTAGTTGGCGAGAATTTCGGAAAATTCCTCGAACAAACGCTCATAGGCCGAAGTAACGATGAGGTCTTTATTGGGGTAGTGGTAGGCGAGGTTGCCCACGCTGATGCCCGTCTCGTCGGCAATCTGCTGGAGGCGCACGTTGGAAAGGCCCTTTTCGTTGAACAACTGAATAGCGGCCTCGATGATTTTATTTTTGGTGATGGCAGACATTAATTCTCCGGCAAATTTAGGTCTTCCAGCTTAACAACCAAAGTCCCCCGTTGGTCTTTGGCGGCCTGCCTGCGCATGAGCGAGGCCATGAGCGCTGCTTTTCTGGGACAAGTCTCGGAGGTGATGCGCCTGCTCAGGAACTTCAACGGCTGCTGGAAATGAGCGAACAACAGGTTGATTTCCCAAGTGCCCCGCCGCCGTTCCAGGTTCTCAATCACCGCCGTATCATAGAGCCAGATGTCGTCCTTGATGAAATCGAGGTCACGCACCTCGCCCACCCCGTCGGTCAGGTGCAAGTTGTCCAGCGATTGGAGCATCATGCGGTAGGTGCTATCGTCGAGGTGGAACTTCACGAACTGGTTTTGTAGTTGGTCGCTTCTACGATTGATGAACGAAGCTTACCAATCGCAGTCACTTTTGAGAGGAGGGGTTATCAAACCCCGGCGTTATAGGACATCTGGGTTTTATAACCCCTCCTCTCAAAAGTGACTGCTAACAATTTAAAGTGCGTTCATCAATAATGATTTCCCAAAATTAGAAATATTTTCCTAATACCAAAGCCTTCAATTGGAAATATTCCATCCTGCCCATCTCCGTCATGCAGGGAAGCAGGAGCGACCAAAACGTTTGCCGGAAGGCATCAAAATCGTCGGCGGGCAGGTCCAGGATGCGCTGGTGGTAGAGCCAAGTCTCGGCAGTCCTATTTATAAGCTGTGCCAGTTGCTCAAAATGCCCCTCCTCCACTGCTGGCTGGAAGGCGCCCCGTGCGGCATTGAAGCGCAACATTTCCAGTATTTGCTGGGCCTGCCAAGCGAGGTGCTGTCGGTGTGCTTCCGCAATGGAGGGGTAGGCCCGCATCACTTCCAGGGTATCTTGGTAAAAAAACAGGTAGCGTTGTTGCACCGCAAAACTGCTGCGCAAGTACCGCTCCACGTCCTCGAACAGCGGCAGTACCCGGAACTCGGCCATGAGCACCCGCTGCTCGGCCACCAGCCGCTCCCAGATGGCCTGCACGATGTGCTCCTTGGTTCGGTAGTGGTAGGCGAGGTTGCCCACGCTCATCCACTCCGCCTCGTCGCCGATGTGCTGGAGGCGCACGTTCACCATGCCGTCCCGGTTAAAGCAGCGGACGGCGGCGTCGAGGATTTTGTCTTTGGTGGTGGCCATTCAAATTATATTATGACGTTTGCGAAACAGTAAAAAAGTGGCAGTTAAGCTTATTCCAAACATGCTTTTAACTGAGTAACGTGTGCAAAATAACATGTCCATTTGGGCGGTGTCTTTTCGACACTGACTTCGTTGGCGAAACAGTTGCGTAGCGCTGCTATGCGCCTGTTCCGCCGCCTTGTCATCGCCAAAAATACCCTCGCCGAAAAGGGCATCTTATTTCGCACACGTTACTGAACAACTTTTTTGCCTTTAAATTCAGTCCAAAAAAAGGTGCAACAGAAAATTCCGTTGCACCTCGTGTTTTATCG
>JALOMF010000146.1 GCA_025455635.1 Saprospiraceae bacterium
CTGGGCATTTTGTGAAAACGGGCTGCCTACACGTTGACCACCGGACCCCATCCGGCGTGCTGCAAAACTTCATTTTTTGTGGGTTTAGAAAATGCTGAGGGCTGGGCAGCTAGTGTGGTATTTCACTATTTGGAGCTATCGGAACGGCTGTCTTGAAATTCATTTCACCGATTTTGTGAAACAAAACCTGTTTGGCTTGGGCGGGATGGTGAAATAGCAGTGGAGCCTATCTACTTTTGCAAATGGCTTTCGCAACCGACATCTTCCGTTTCATCGCCCTTGCCCAAATCCTGCTCACCCTTGCGCTGTTCTGGAAAGGGCGGCGCAACCAAAAAGGCACGGGCATCTGCTTGTTTTTCGGGCTGAGCATAGCGGGCTACCTGCTGGTGGACTGGCCGCCGCTGGAGCGGAACATGGCCATCCGCCTGCCGCTGCTCATCCTGCCGTTCCTGGCACCTGCGGCCTTTTGGCTGTTCAGCAAGCTGCTCTTCGATGATGGATTTCAGTGGCGGCGGTCTTGGTGGTGGCTGTTGGGCGGGGTGGCCGTGGTCTATTACCTCGTTTTTCTTCAAAACAATTTTCAAATACTAGCACTGCCGCCAAGCCTGAAGCTGTTGGCTGGGCTGTCCACCCAACTCATCGCCCTCACTTTCATTCTGCTCGGCATCCTGGAGGCCGCCCGCAACCGGGAGGACGACCTAGTGCTCAGCCGTTTGCAGTTCCGCAGCGTGTTCATCATTGCCACGGCACTGCTCATGGCGGTCACGGCCTTGGTGGAAATATCGCTGGCAAATGCCGAGGCACCGCCCGTGCTGGGCCTCCTGCAAAAAGCGGGGATTGCAGGGCTAGCGATGTTTTTTGCTGTGAACAGGCTGGCATTCCAGCCCGGTTTTTTGCCATGCAACGAACCGCCCGCTGCTCCAGGAGCTGTTGTCGCAGAAAAGGAAGTGGCTGCCGATGGGCCATTGCTGGAACAGCTCACAGAAATCATGGGCAACCAACAAGCGTGGCGCACCGAGGGCCTTACCATCCGGCTGCTTTCGGAGAAAATGGGCGTGAAGGAATACCGGCTGCGGCAGGCCATCAACCAGCACCTCGGCTACCGCAACTTCAACGACTACCTCAACGGCTACCGCATCCGGGAAGCTTGTGCCGTGCTGCCCGACCCCACCAATAGGGAATTGACCGTACTGGAAATCAGCTACCAACTGGGCTATGCCTCGCTCGCCCCGTTCAACAAGGCGTTCAAGGACACGACCGGGATGACGCCCACCGAGTGGCGGAAATCAAAATAGACTCAACATGAAATGGATAACCCGCCACCGCCCAAAGATTGACCGCATCGCTTGCCCCTGGCTCATCCGTCGCTTTATTGACCGAAACGCCGAATTCATCTATGTGCCGGACGGCGATGTGAAAGCTCAAGCCGAGGCGCTCGATGCCACCCCCTTCGACGTGCCGGACGTGGAATTTACGCACTACGGCGAGGACTGCACCTTCGATTATTTCCTGAAAAAATACCAACTCGACGACCCTGCCCTGCAAGTGCTGGCGCTCATCGTTCGAGGGGCGGACACCGACCAGCACCATTTGGCAGCACAGTCGGCTGGGCTTTGGGCGATCTCGGCAGGGCTGGCGCACAACACCACCGACGATTACGAGCTGTTGGAAAAAGGGATGGCGCTGTACGATGCCCTGTACAGTTGGGCGAAATTCCTCCGCCACGAGAAGCATACCCAAAGCCCTGCGGAGCAACTGCTGCTGGATGTTTTTCACCGATTGATGGAAACCAAAACCGGGGCAGGAAAGCGCATCCCGGCTTGGGCGAAGGATTTGAAGGAAATCATTCAGGACCAGATAGACACCAACCTGACGCTCAAGGAAATCTCCAAGGGCCTCGACCTGAACCCCGCCTACCTCAGTCGGGAGTTCTCCAAGTATTTTGAAAACCTGTCGTTCGGGGATTACCTGCGCAAGCTGCGCATCGAAAAAGCCCTCGACCTGCTCACCGACCCGAAGTACAGCCTCACCGACATCGCCTACCTCACCGGCTTCTCCGACCAGAGCCATTTCACCCGCATTTTTAAAAAACATACCGGCGAAAGCCCCTCCGCTTATCGAAAAAAATTGAAGGAAAAGTAGAATCCGTTCCAAAAGGTCAGTTGCGTTCTATTTCGCAGGAAACAGGCGGGCGAACATTGCCGAAAAAGTCAACCGATGAAATGGATTACCCGTGAGCGACCGAAAATTGACCGCATCGCCTGCCCCTGGCTCCTCAAAAACTTCGTGGATGCCGATGCGGAATTTATCTATGTGCCAAAAGAACAGGTGTTTGACAAGGCGAAGGAACTGGATGCCATTCCCTTCGACATCCCCGGTGCCGAGTATTCGCACGAGGGCGAGTTTTGTACCTTTGATTTTATAATAAAAAAACACGGGCTGGACGACCCCGCTCTGTTCCAACTCGCCGCCATCATTCGAGGCGCCGACACCGACCGCTTCGACCTTGCGCCGCAGTCGGCGGGGCTTTGGGCGATTTCGGCGGGGCTTTCCCACAACCTCCGGGACGACCACGAAATGCTGGCGGTGGGCATGAAAATCTACGATGCCCTGTACAGTTGGGCGAAGCACGTTCAGTCGGAAAAACACACGTGGAATCCGGTTTTATGAAAAAAATATTCATCCTCCTTTTTGGCTTGTCCTACTCGTTCGCCAATGCCCAACAAACGGGCAGCATCGAAGGAAAAATAACCGATGAAAGCCGCCAACCTGTCGAGTTTGCCAGCGTTTTTATCACCTTCCAAAGCGATGCCTCCCGCATTGTGGAGGGCACGATTACCGACAGTTTGGGGCGGTTTTCCTTAACAAAACTGCCGTTCGGCGACTATTTCCTCAACATTAATTTCATCGGCTACGAAGGGCACAAACAGGCGGTGAGCATTGGGGGAAACAACCAATCCATCAACCTGCCCGCCATCGTGCTGGCGGCGAGCGCAACCACCCTCCGTGGAGTCGAGGTGAGTGCCATCCGCAACCTGATTCAAAAAACCGAGGAAGGAATCGTGCTGAACGCCGCCGACAACCTCACCCAAATCGGCGGCTCGGCAGCCGATTTGCTCAAAAACCTGCCCGGCGTGATGACGGGCGGCGAGGGCGAAATCACCCTGCGGGGAAAATCGCCGCTCATTTTGATAAACGGTAGGCAGTCGGGCATCGGTGGGGCAGACCGTTCCGCCAACCTCGAACAAATCCCCGCCAGCGGCATCGAGCGCATCGAAATCATCACCAACCCCTCCTCGAAATACGATGCCGACGCCGAGGGCGGCATCATCAATTTGGTGTTGAAGAAAAGCACGGACTTGGGCACGAACGGCGCATTTGCGGTCGGGGCGGGCTTCGGCGAACGCTACCGCTTGAACGGCACGCTGCTCCTGAACCACAAAACCGAAAAATGGAACTTCGGCATCGCTTACGACAACTGGTACACCACCCGGACCCGCCGGGTGCGGGGCGACCGGACGCAGTTCGACCTGCCTGGCGAATACTTCCTGACCCAAAGCAGGTTCGACGAGCGTATCTTGCAAAACCAAAATGCCCGCATCAATATTGACTTTTCGCCCAACGAAAAAAACAACTTGAACCTCGAAGCCATCTGGCTCTTCCAGGGCGAGGACAACAACGAGACCCTGACCAGCACCACCGAGACCGCCGACCTCGATTTTACCGGAAGAAACCGCCGCCATTCCAATGAAATCAGGCGTTTCCACACCGTCGAAGCCCTGCTCGAATATGACCGGAAATTCGACAACCCCGACCAGTCGTTGACCGCTCGTGCCAGTTCTGCCTTCGACGACGACCGGGAAAACACGCTCATCACCACGCAGGGGCTTGACCCTGATTTTTCCGAAACGGGCGACCCGTATTTGCAAAAAACGCACAACTACGAAAACTCCAGCCTAACTAACCTTTCCCTCGATTACGCACAACCGCTTGGCACAAATAGTCAGGTGGAAACGGGCTACAAAGGCATTTTTCGCATTTTGGACGACGACCTTCAGCGCCAGAACGAGTTGAACGGCGGTTTTGTCACCGACCCTGAAAACACGGATATTTTCAATTTCAGGGAACAAATCCACGCCGCCTACTTGCAGGTCGGGGCATGGGTGGGCGATAAAAAATCGCCGGACTGGAAATACGGTTTCGGGCTGCGGGCGGAACAGGTCTGGAACAACGGCGACCTCGAACTTAACCCCTCCCAGTTCAAGAACGACTATTTCAACCTATTTCCATCAGCCCAGGTAATTCGTTACACCGCCAACCGGGACATAGTGAAATTGAGTTACGGCAGGCGCATCAACCGACCCAGTTTTGGGCAGTTGATTCCCTTCACCGATATCACCGACTCGCTCAACACCCGTGCGGGCAACCCTGAACTGAACCCCGAACTGGCGCACTCGCTCGAACTTTCGTACAGCCATGCCTTCGGCATTGGAGACTTCAGCACAGCCGCATTTTACCGCAGCACCAGCGATGTGATTTTGCCCTACACCACGTTGAGCAGCACGGGCGTGGCGTTCACAAAACCCTTCAATTTTGGCAACGCCACCACCTTCGGGTTGGAGGGCATGGTCGCCGTCAATCCGGCGGATTTTTGGAGCATCAACCTCAACGTTTCGGGCTACGACCTCCGCATCGAAAACACCGAGCCGACGCTCGATTTGCAGCGAAACCAATGGGCGTACTTTGCCAAACTCATCAACAATTTCACCCCTTGGAAAGGCGGCAAAATCCAACTGACCGCCAATTACACCTCGCCCGTCGCCATCCCGCAGGGCGAAAGGTTGGCGGTCTATTTTGTTGACTTCGGTTTTCAGCAAAAAGTATGGAAAGGCAAGGGGAGGCTTGGGCTGGCGGTCACGGATATTTTCGATACCCAAGAAAGTGGGCTGCGGCTGTCCGCCCCGGAATTTGAGTTTCAACGCAGTTTCAAGATTGACTCAAGGGCTGCACTGCTCACTTTCACCTATTCCTTCCGCTCGCAGGCGAAGGAGGAATTGTTGGAGAATAAATTTAAAAATGATTGACTTATGAAAAATGCTTTTCCACTTGCTTTTGCGCTGCTGGCTGGGCTTGCCATCTTCGCCTGCGGCAGCCGCCAATCTTCCCTCACGCCGGAACAGCAAGCGGAAATCAACCAACGGGCGCAATTTCCCGACAACATGAAACCGCAAAGCACCTGGCGTTTCGATTTTGAAAACCTCCCACTTGGGCAACTGCCCACCGGTTGGTCACAATATTTCACTGGCGACGGTGGAACGAACTGGAAAGTGACCACCGACGGCGGCAACCCCGTGCTGGCGCAATTGCAGAGCGAAAACCCCACCGCCCATTTCAACACCGTGGTCAACGACAGCATCAGCGCAAAAGACATGGTGTTGCGGGTGCGGCTCAAAGGTACGCAGGGCAGCCACGACCGGGGAGGTGGTTTTGTCTGGCGGTTCATTGACAAAGACAACCACTACATCGTGCGGGCGAACCCGCTCGAAGACAACGTGGTGCTGTACAAAATGGAAAATGGCAAGCGGAGCGACCTGCCCCTCGTGGGCTTGGGCAAAACCTACGGCATGGACGTGCCCAAACTTGGCGACGGCTGGAACGACCTCCGCTTGACCGTGCGTGGCGACATGTTCACGGTTGTCCTGAACGACAAGGAACTGTTCAAGGTGCAGGACGGCACCTTACCCAACACAGGCAAGGTGGGACTGTGGACGAAGGCGGATGCGGTGACGCAGTTCGATGATTTTGAAATTGATAAGTATGAATAACACCAATCCAGTCCTTCCGTCCTTCGGCGAAGCCTTCAAAGTCTGGCTGAAAATCGCCCTGTACTCCTTTGGCGGGCCTGCCGGACAGATTGCTGTCATGCACAAACTCGTGGTGGAGGAGAAAAAATGGCTCGGAGAAAACCGTTTCCTCCACGCCCTCAACTACTGCATGTTGCTGCCTGGGCCGGAGGCGCAGCAGCTCATCACCTACATCGGCTGGCTGATGCACAAGACGAGGGGTGGCATCGTGGCAGGGGCACTATTTGTGCTGCCAGGCTTCCTTTCGATTTTGGCGTTGAGCATCGTCTATGCGCTTTGGAAAGAAGTGGGCTTGGTGCAGGGCATTTTTTACGGCATCAAGGCAGCGGTTCTGGCCATCGTGGTCGGGGCGGTCATCAAGATAGGGAAGAAGGCATTGAAAAACGAGGTCATGGTCGGCTTGGCGGCGCTGTCGTTCATTGCCATTTTCTTTTTCAAAATCCCCTTTCCGTTCATCATCATCGCCGCCGGGCTGGTAGGCTGGATTGGCGGAAAGGTTTGGGAAGAAAAATTCCTCGTCATCAAAGGGCATGGCGACAAGGCGGGAAGCGATGAGGGGCTTATTGATAGGTTGGTTCAGCCCGTAAAGCCCACATTGCCAAAGACTTTGAAAACGGCGGCGTTCTGGTTGGTGCTCTGGCTGCTGCCCGTGGCGGTGCTCCTTTTCGCCTTCGGCAAAGCCAATATTTTCACACAGCAAGGCCTTTTTTTCAGCCAAAGCGCCCTCGTCACCTTCGGCGGGGCGTACTCGGTGCTGGCCTACATTTCCCAAAGAGCCGTCGAGACCTACGGCTGGCTCACGCCCGGCGAGATGCTCGATGGCCTCGGCATGGCCGAGACGACACCGGGGCCGCTCATCCAAGTGGTGCAGTTTGTCGGCTTCATGGGTGCGTTCCGCAATGCCGGGACGCTCGACCCCATCGTGGCGGGCATTTTGGCCTCGCTACTGGTGACTTGGGTAACTTACTTGCCCTCCTTCTTTTTCATATTCACGGGAGCGCCTTACATCGAGCGGCTGCGGGGCAACAAAAACCTGACGACCGCACTTTCCGCCATCACTTCAGCGGTGGTCGGCGTGGTGCTGAACCTCGGCGTTTGGTTCAGCATCCACACGCTTTTTGGCAAAGTGGGCGAATTGAAATTTGGCGCATTGCACCTCCCGCTGCCCGAATGGGCGACGATGGACTGGGGTGCAGTTTTCATCACCCTCGTCGCTTTGTTTGTTTACCTGAAATTGCATTGGGACATGCTCAAGACCATCGGCGTGTGCGCTGTTCTGGGCTTGCTCATCCATTTTTTCATCAATTAAATTTTAAAAAATGAACCGCAAGGATTTTCTCAAAACCTCGACCATCCTCGGCGCAGCCACTTTGCTGCCCAACAATTCCGTTTTTGCGCAAAACCTCGCCGAAAACGGCATGGACAAACTCGTGGACGCAGACGGCAATTTTGCCCTACAAGCCCTGCCGTATTCCGAGACCTTCCTCGAACCCTACATGGACGAGGAGACCGTCCACCTCCACCACGCTTTCCATCACGGCGGGGCGGTGAAAGCGGCGAACAAGGACTTGTCCATGATTAAAAAAGCCTTGGACGAAAACAGCCTCGATACGCTCGATTTTTGGACGAAAAAACTGGCGTTTCACCTCTCGTCGCACATCCTGCACACCGTTTTTTGGACGAACTTGACCAACAAAAAAACTGACCCCTCCGGCGAGTTGCTCCGTCGTATCGAAAAGGACTTCGGCACTTTCGACCGCCTGAAAACCCTTTTGGCAAAAATCTCGAAGGACGTTGACGGCAACGGATGGGGCATCCTCGGCTACCAGCCCTACACCGACAAACTGACCGTGCTGGGCTGCGAAAACCACGAAAAACTCACACAATGGGGCGTGATTCCGCTCCTGGTAATTGACGTTTGGGAACATTCCTACTACCTCAAATACCGCAACCGCCGGGCGGAGTTCGTGGACAACCTTTTTCCAATCATCAACTGGGACAATGCGGCGGAGCGGTTGAACACTGCTTTGAAGTTGACCCTTTGAAAAAAAATCCTCCTCGATTTCAAAATCCATCGGCTTTTTTCATTTCCAGGTGGATTACCTCCCCACCATGCCGGCAAGTTTGCCCCGATAATTTTATCGAGACAACATAGCAAAGCGGACGGCATGATTAAAGTGATTTTGCTTCTGGTAATATGTGCCATTTTGGAACCTGCCACCGGGCAAGAAGCCAATGGCATTGGATGGTTTTCAAAATCAGCTACCCTTGCACCAGAAAAACCTGCTCTTTTTATTGGGCATGGAGCTTTGCAGGATTCCCTGCAAAGCCACTTGCAATACCCCCAATTGGCCAAGGATAACTGCATCGAAGGGGAAGTCATGGTCCTGTTGCGGTTCTCGGAACAAGGCAGGGTCGAGTCAGCCAAAATCTTGAAGGGCATCGGTTTTGGCTGTGATGAAGAAGCGCTCCGGTTGGCCATGCTGTTTTCGCAGCCCGCAGGGGTGCCTGCGGCCTCCAGCTTAAAACTTAGCATACGGTTCCGCTTGCGTTAACCACAAATCAATCACTAATCAACCTTTTTCACGACCATGCAAAATCTGTCATCTTTCGACCTGTACCAGCACATCCTGCTGACCGACTTCCTCCGCTATTTCATTGCCGCAGGCACAGCTTACCTTGTTTTTTGGGTCATCTTCAAAAAACAATGGGCGCACCGAATCATCCAGCAAAAGCCGTTGCAGGCCAAGCGGATGTGGTCGGAGTTTGGTTACTCCATGAGCACGGTGGTCATTTTCACCATCATCGGGTTCGGCCTCATGTCGCTGAAAAATGGGGGCCATACGCTCATCTACGCCAACCTCGCCGAGTGGGGTTGGGCCTGGCTTTTCATCAGTTTTGGGCTCATGCTGCTGCTCCACGACGCCTATTTTTACT
>JALOMF010000147.1 GCA_025455635.1 Saprospiraceae bacterium
CCGATATTGTCGTCATCGGTGGTCATCCATGAGAAAGTGGGGCTTACCTGAAAGCCCAAACGGAGATCGCTCTGCGCAAAGGCAGCGCCGAACATGAGCGCAAAAAAGGCGGCGATAGCAACAATTTTTTTCATCTAACTTTGTTTTTTTAATTGCTTGATTGTTAAATTGCTTGATTGTTTTTGGAGCGTGCCTAACAATTTAGCAATCAAACAATCCAACAATCACTACTGAATGAACGTCAAAAACGTCCTGTTTCTTCTTTTCGCTGTTTTACTCTGTGTGACTGCCTGTGAATGCGGCAAAGGTAAAGATATTCCAGCTGTTTCGGGAATACCCGTGGAGGTCAAGTTGCGCCGCTTCGAGCAAGACCTCTTCCAACTCGACACCAACGACATGGCGCCCGGCCTGGCCAAGCTGGAGGCCGATTACCCCGATTTTGCGCCTATTTTCTTCGGCCAAGTGCTCGGCTCCACCGACTCCACCATTGCCCCGGAGGGGCACCAACAATACATGCGGGGCTTCGTCACGCACCCCGCCGTGCGCAAGCTCTACGATACCTGCCAAGTGGTGTACCCCGACTTGAAGTGGCTCGAAAAGGATTTTGCGCAAGCTTTCCAGTTTTTCAAGTACCACTTCCCCACGCAGGCGCTGTCGGGCGAGGTGGTCACCTACGTGTCGGAGTACACCATCGGCGGCTTCCTCTACGGCGAAAACGCCATCGCTGTGGGCCTCGACTTCTACCTCGGCGAGGGCTACCCCTACCAGAACTACAACCCCTCCAACCCCAATTTCTCGCAGTACCTCGTGCGCAGCTTCAACCGGGACCACATCGTGGCAAAGTCCATGCGGATGCTGGTGCAGGACCTGCTCGGCCCCGCCAAGGGCAGCCGCATGATTGACCACATGATACACAACGGCAAGGAACTCTACATCCTCGACCAACTGCTGCCCTACGCCCCAGACAGCGTCAAGTTCGAGTTCTCGCAGCCCCAAGTGGACTGGTGCAACGAGAACGAGAAGAACATCTGGTCTTATTTTTTCTCCGAAAAACTGCTCTACTCCACCGATTTCAACACCTTCCGGAAGTTCGTGGAGTACAGCCCCAACTCGCCCGGCATGCCCGAAGAAGCGCCCGGCCGCACCGCCAACTGGCTCGGCCTGCAAATCGTGAAGGCGTACATGGAAAAGAATCCTAAGACCACGTTGGAGCAGCTGCTGACCCTGACCGACGCCCAGTTTATCATGGACAAATCGAAGTACAAACCGGCCCGGTAGCGCTCATTTTCCCTTTATTTTTTCTTCGTAAAAAGCTGCCAGCACCTCCCCCGCCAGTTGGTTGCCGTTCACGTTCCAGTGCTAGTCGTGCTGGAAGTACAGCGGGGTGGCGGGGTCAGCCGCCGCTTTTTCCTTGAAAACGGGCTGCGCATCCAGCAGCGTGATTTGGAGGCTGTCGCAAATGGCGGCCAAGCGCTGGCGGGGCACTTCTGGGCCGAAACTTCCAGCGTCCAATCGGTAGCTCGCCAAAAACTCCTGCCAGTCCGCCTCGTACACCTCCGTTTTTTCAGGGATGTAAAAAACGGCCAGTTCACTGCCCGCAGCCGCCGTTTTTTGCCGAAGGCGAGCCAAAATGCCCGCCGTCACCTGCCAAGCCGCCGCCATTTCCCCGTCGTTTTCTTTTTGGTAAATGCGCCACTCGTCGGGCACGGCCTGCCCCTTGCTGGTGGCATAGCGGGCATTGTCACGCAGGTTTTTCAGGCGTTGCGCCAGCACCGAGTTCACCAGCAGCCAGTCTTTTGTTTTTGAAAAAAACGAGCGGTCGGCCATCGTGGGCACGGGCACATTGGTCAGCCGCAAGCTATCGCCGCTCGGCTCGAACACCGGCTTGAAGCCCCGGTTGTAGTAGCGGGACTGGCCGTTGAACCAAGGGTCGTTCACGCAGAACATCAGCACCGTGGCATCGGGGGCGTAGCGCACGGCATCCCGCTCGAAGCAGAGCAGCTCCTGGTCGGTGGAGTAGCCGCCCGTACCGAAGTTGATGACCTCCACCCTGCGGCCTGGGAGTGCCGTTTGCAGTTTTTTCTTCAAAATTTCAGAAAAAAGGCGGTCGAAGCCCACCGTGTAGCCCTCCGCAAAGGAGTCGCCGAGCACGGCGATGCGGTACTCGCCGCTGTCCTTGCGAAGCGGATACTCCGGCCCACGCACGCCCTGCGAATTGATGGATTCCAGCACCTCGTACTCCGGCGTGCGGTGGTGGCCCCGGCTGTTGGGCACCTTGCGCCAGCCGAGCAGGGGGTCGTGCTCGCAGTAGAGCTGGTGGTGGTTGAAGGCTTCCGCCTACGGCGAAATGAGCCGGAGCAGCCCCTCAGCCAGCAGCAGGCTCACCGCCGTGGACACGAGCAGCAGCAGGAGGTTTTGTTTTGAAAAAATGCCTTTCATCATCGGGCAAAGTTCGCATTCATGGCCCAGTCAATTGACAAAAATCATGGCCCGAACCCCGCCGCTTACGATTTTTCGACGCAAATTTGCAGCCGCAAAAAAGGCAGGTAGCTGCCCGCACTGCGAGTTAACAGCAAGCCTGCAACTTGCCGAACCGTTAACCAAGCCAATTTTTGACATGAGATTGTTCAACAAAGTCAACAGGGAGGAGCTGAAGCAGCGCCTGTTGGCAAGTACCGAGGAGCGAACCACCCTCTCGTTTTACCAGTACGCCCATATCGAAGACCCCGCCCGCTTCCGCAACGAGCTGTTCCTGCTGCTCGACGAGGTGGGCACCTACGGCCGCATCTACGTGGCCAAGGAGGGCGTCAACGGCCAGGTCTCTGTGCCGACTTCCAATTTTGAAGCCTTCAAGGAGCGGCTCTATTCCGTGCCATTCCTCAACGGCATCCGCCTGAACATCGCCGTGGACGATGATGGCAAGTCGTTTTTCACGCTCGCCATCAAGGTGCGTGAAAAAATCGTGGCCGACGGCCTCGACGATGCCAGCTTCGACGTGACGAAGCGGGGCCGCCACCTCAGTGCCGCCGAGTTCAACGCCCTCACCGATGCCCCTGACACGCTCATCGTGGACATGCGCAACCATTACGAGAGCGAGGTCGGCCATTTCAAGGGAGCCATCTGCCCCGATGTGGCCACGTTCCGGGAAGAGCTGCCGCTGGTGGAAAAGATTTTGGAGGACAAAAAAGACCGCAATATCGTGATGTACTGCACGGGGGGCATCCGCTGCGAGAAGGCCAGTGCCTACTACCTGCACCGGGGCTTTCAGAACGTGTTCATGGTGGACGGCGGCATCATCGAGTACAGCCGCCAATGTGCCGAGCAGGGGCTGCCCAACAAGTTCATCGGCAAAAACTTCGTCTTCGACGAGCGGCTCGGCGAGCGCATCAGCGAGGACGTGGTGGCCGTCTGCCACCAGTGCGGCTCGCCTTGTGACACCCACGCCAATTGCGCCAACAGCGCCTGCCACCTGCTGTTCATCCAATGCCCAAGCTGCGCCGAGAAGTACCGCCACTGCTGCTCCACCAAATGTGCAGACTTCACGCAACTGCCCGAAAACGAGCAGGTTGTGCTTCGCAAAACCGAAGTTTTCAATGGCTCAAAGTTCAGCAAGGGGAGGTACAAGGCGTTCAGGCAGGGGGAAGGGCTGGAGATGGGGTAGGCTTGGCAGGGGCGGTGAATTGGGGGAACTGGGGAATTAGGAAATTGGTTGAACTGGTTGAACTGGGGAACTGCGATGGGTGCCACGGCACTAATTTCCCAATTCCCCAATTCACCGCCCCTGCTCACCCTTCCCCATCCGCTAGTATCTCCACGGGCCGGTTGATGCTTTCCTGCAAGGAGATGAAGGTCTCGGTGCGCTGTATGCCTGAGATTTTCTGGATTTTGTCGTGGAGCACGTCCCGCAGGTGGTTGGTGTCCCGGCAGTAGATTTTTGCGAAGATGCTGTAAAGCCCCGTCGTGTAGTAAGCTTCCACCACTTCCGGTATTTTCTTGAGTTCCTCGGCCACATCGTCGTAGAGCGAGCTTTTGTCGAGGTAGATGCCGAGGAAGGCGCAGATGTCGTAGCCCAGTTTTTCGTGGTCAATGATGAGGTTGGCGCCTTTGACGATGCCCATGTCCCGCAGTTTTTTCATGCGCACATGCACGGTGCCGCCCGACACGTAGCTGATTTTCTTCGCAATGTCGGTGTAGGGCTGCTCGGCATCGTTCATCAGCATGGAGAGTATGAGCTTATCGGTCTTGTCTATTCCGTTCATTTTATGAAATAAAAAAGGATAAAGTAGAAAGTAAGAAGAGACGGCATCTGCTGCTGTGCATTTGCACGATTTTCAACAAAACTCAAATTTTTTATCGAATTTTTCAAAAAACAAAACGGAATTGTTCTTGAGCTTGCCAATTTTATAAAAACCTCGTACCAGCCTTACCATCGCAAGTCCTCGTCCACTCCATCGGAGGACTGTTTGCCGTACTGTTTCTTTGTGGCCAGGCGCTGGTGCTGGCGCTCCATGACGAGCTTGGCGAGGGCGATATTGGCAGGGTCGGGGTTGTCGGGGGCGAGTGCCTCGTTGATTTTCCATTCCAGCACATCGTTGCGGTAGAGCAGGCTGAGGAGGTAGCCCATGTTGTGCTCGATGAGCCAAGAGATGCGGTCACAGAGCATCCCGAAAAGCTCGGCCTCCGAGGGGGCGTCCGCTTCCGGCGAGGCAAGCTCGAAGTCGCTGATTATCAATTGGTTGGGGTTGTCGTTGGGTAAAAGCATGAACTTATTTTTATGCAAAAATGCCTGAAAATTCGAGGATTTCTTCCACGTAAGCCCGGTTGTTCGAGAGGCGTGGCACTTTGTGCTGCCCGCCGTATTTGCCTTTCGAGCGCAGCCAATCGCTGAACGTGCCCTTGGGCACGGTGTGCAGGCGCAGGCGGTCAAGGGCCATGGAGTTGAAGCGCTTTTGCTCGTAGTTGGAGTTCACTTTTTGGAGGTTCACGTCCAGGCGCTCCGCAAAAGTGTTGAGGCAAGGCGGCTCTTTTTCAAACTCCACAATCCACTCGTGGCCACCTTTTTTGCCTTGGTCAAAATAGACGGGGGCCATCGTGTAATCGCTCATGATGGCGTCCAACTCTTGGCAGGTGAGCGTCATGGCCCGGTCGGTGTTGGAGATGATGACGTCTTCGCCGAAGGCGTTCACGTAGAGGCTGGTGCGACCGCTGACCTTGATTTTGTAGGGGTCGAGCGAGGTAAACTGCACCGTGTCGCCGATGACGTAGCGCCAAAGCCCAGCGTTGGTGGTGATGACGAGGGCGTAGTCCTGCCCGAGTTCCACGGCCTGGAGCGGGATTGCCTGCGGGCTTTCGGCGCCCCATTCCGATTTCGGGAGGAACTCGAAGTAGATGCCACTGTCGAGCATGAGCAGCATGGAGCTGTCTTGTAGGTCGTTTTGGATGGAAAAATAGCCCTCCGAGGCGTTGTAGATTTCTTGGTAGTAGAATTTTTTGGACCCAAAATAATGGTCGAACTGCTTGCGGTGCGGCTCGAAGTTGACGCCGCCGTGGATATAGGTTTCGAGGTTCGGCCACACGTCGAAGATGCAGGACTTGCCGGAAACGTCGAGCACTTTTTGCAGGAAAATATTGGTCCAGGTGGGCACGCCGCCTATCATCGAGATGTCCTCCTCTTGCAGCAGTTCGGCCATGACGCCGATTTTTTCCTCCCAGTTGCGCATGGTGGCCACCTCTGGCCCCGGCACGTAGAACAGGCGGCCCACGAGCGGCATTTGGCGCAGCAGCAAGGCCGAAATATCGCTGATGGTGACGGCGGGGTAGCCCTCGTCGGGGTAGAAGGTGCCGCCCATCACGATGGACTTGTGGGCAAAAACATTGCAGTCCGGGTTGTTGTCGTAGAGGAAGGCAAGGGTGTCCCAACTGCCCTTCACGTGGTTGTCGAAGAGGCTGACCTCGGTCACGGGGAGGTATTTGCTCACGGCCCCGGTCGTGCCGCTCGACTTGGCGAACCACTCCACGAAGCCAGCCTGCAGCACGTCCGTTTCGCCCCGCATCATGCGCTCGATGAAGGGCTTGAGGCTGAGGTAGGTCTGCACGGGCACTTGGCGGGCGTAGTCGGCAGGGGAATTGATGCGGGAGAAGTTGTGCATCCGGCCCCAAGTAGTGTCGGCGTGGGCCTGCACCAGTTCCATCAGCACCCGGTGCTGGGTCTCGTGCGGGGAGGCCATGATGCGTCGGTTGGCCTCCATGCGGTGCTCCAAATATTTCGAGAATAGTTTGTTGACTAGCGTCCTCATGGTTTGTTCATCAACTTTTGAAATCCTTCCTACCTTTGGAATTTCACAGGAGCAGGTTCCATAGCCGGTTTGGCAAGTGCGAAAATAAGGAGATGTTCGGAATTGTGTGCGCCAATCGAAGCCTGCAACAAACTAATTAAACAAAGATTTTGATAGGATTCATCAATGTTGAGACATTTTTGCAGGCCGTGCTGGCGATGATCATGTTGAGCGTCGGCCTGTCGCTGACCGCCAAGGACTTCCAGTACATCGTCCAGAATCCCCGCATCACCATTGCTGGGTTGTTCCTGAAAATGATGGTGTTCCCATTCATCGGGGTGGCCATTGCCAATTTGATGGGGCTTTCCACCACCTTCCAGTTGGGCATTTTCATCCTGCTGATTTGCCCCGGCGGCACCACTTCCAACCTCATCACTTATTGGTTTTCGGGCAATGTGCCCCTCACCATCGCCCTCACGACCATCGCCAGTTTCATCGCCGTGGTCACGGTGCCCATTTTCACCAATTGGGCGCACAGCTTCTATTTCGGCGACAACGTGATGGTTGACCTGCCCGTTTGGGACACCATCGCCAATATTTTCATCGTGATGATACTGCCCGTACTGCTCGGCATGGCGCTGCGCTGGCGCTACGAGCAGCCATCCATCACCGCCGAGAAAATCCTGAAATACGTGTCTGTGGTGCTGCTCGCCATTGTTTACCTGATAAAATTCTTCGCCAGCAAGGAAAACGGCGGCACGGAAATCAGCGGGGAAGAGTTCAAGACGCTGCTGCCCGTGCTGCTCGTCATCAATGCCACGGCGCTGGTTTTTGGTTTCGTGGCCTCCAAATTATTTAGGATAAAAACGCAGGACAGCATGACCATCGGCATCGAGGTCGGCCTGGAGAACGTGAGCCTCGCCATCGTGGTGGGCAGTGTGCTGCTGCAAAACGAAGACCTCGTGAAGCCGGGCCTCATCTACGCTATGTTTTCGTTTTGGACGGTGATGGGGTTTGCGGTGGTGGTGAAGAAGTTGTTTTTTGGGAAAAATTGGAATTAGGTCTGCTTGAAGCCAACCGTTTTCTGAAGTAAGTAGTGTCTATTGTTGCATTATATTCGCTTGTTTAAAAACTCAATGCAAATGGCAAAATTGACCGCTTTACTCTTGTTTGTTGCGACTAGCTTAATGGTTAGCGCACAGGTGCCGTCTTTTCTTTCCAACGCAAGTATTAGCCTGGGATTTGCTGTGCAGCCGCAAGACCGGAGGATTTTTGATTTCCCCAGCTGGGTGCTGGAAAATGAGACAACGGAGCATGATTTCGAGTATTCATTGTTGTTTAGCAAGTCAATCATCGAAAAAAACAGGTGGGGAACTTATTTTATTGGAGGATACTCCATCAACCATGCGACGTTTGGTAGGCCATTCGACCACCCTTATTTTACAGGTATTTTTAGTAAAGAACTTCGGGTTATTGAGCATTACCTGACGCACAACCTCAACCTTGGCATCAATCCACGGTTCACTATTGCTGAAAGGAACAGCAGTTCGTTCTACCTCCAAGCTCCGCTTCTGGCGAAGATTGCCATCAAAAAGCATATCAATGACAACTGGAACTTTGGTACAAGCAAAAAATTCAACAAATGGCTTTTAGAGCCGAACAACGTGGAGCTGTACCTTGGGCTAGGTTGTAGGTTAAAAAAAGTGGACATTGGTCTCGCCTGTCGAGCCGTGAACCTCCAGCACAAAGACCCTGTGCTATTCTATCCAAGCCTTTTCAATACGGCCAACCCTGAATTTTTACAAACAAAATACGAATGGAACAACCCCACTAAAATCTGGCTGACGGCCTCCTACCAGCTGGGCGAGGTAGAATAACAGGCTTTTTTCAAAAAAAGAAGTGAAAATAACGGGCGGCGTCTTATTTTCATGCCACCAAAACAGATGGCATACTATGAAAGAAGACCTCCTACACTTCCTGTGGCGCACCCGCCGCTTCGAGCTGACGGGGCTGCGCACCACCGAGGGCGAGCCGCTCGAAATCCTCAGCCCCGGCAACCACAACACCCACGCTGGCCCCGATTTCCTCGACGCCCGGCTGCGCATCGGCGGCACCACCTGGGCGGGCAACGTGGAGATGCACCTCACCGCCAGCGAATGGCTGCGCCACGGCCACCAAACCGACGCTGCCTACGGCAACGTCATCCTGCACGTCGTGCTGGAGGAAGACCAGCCCGTGCTGCGCAACGACAGCTCCCGCATCCCCTGCCTCGAAATGCGCAACCTAGTGCCGCCGGGCATCGCCGCCACCTACCAAAAACTGCTGCACAACGAGCACTGGATTCCCTGCCACAACCACTTCCACACCGTGCCGCAAATGACCCGCACCCTCTGGCTCGACCGGATGCTGGTAGAGCGCTTGGAGCAAAAAACCACGGCCATCCGCACGGCACTGGAGGCTAACGGCGGCGATTGGGAAGAGACGTTTTATCAGTTCG
>JALOMF010000148.1 GCA_025455635.1 Saprospiraceae bacterium
AAAATTTTGGCAAAAAAAACACTTCCGAACTGGACCGCCACCTCTTCCGGCAGCCCGATTCGATGATGATGAACCCGCATTACAGCTTGGTGACCGACACGGCGGCCTATTTTCTCACCTGGGCCAATGCTGGCAATAATTTGCGGTACGCAACCTTGGCAAACAACCTGACAAACCTACCTCCCAAAGAAGCATACTACCTCCACGAGCAGCTCTACAACTACACCGATGTCACGGCTAAATATACGATTGGGCAGTCGGTGACCAGCTCAAGCTACGACCAAGCCGAGGGGTTTTCCACGCCCTACGCCATCACGAGAAGCTTCGCTTTGTCGCCAACGTCCGTTTATTCCAGTGGCCCAGATGCCAAATTGACGCTTCGTTTTTCGGGGAATGCAGGGCCGCACCAGCAGGCCATTACCCTGAACGGCCAGCCGCTGCTCACCTCGGAGTTTGAGCACTTCGAAGTGCGCCAAGAGGTGGTGGACCTGCCCATCGGGCAAGTGACGCCCACGATGGAAATCAAGTTCCAAGGACTGTTCAGCAGCACCGACCGCCAGCGGGTTTCGAATATCATTTTGGAATATCCACGGCAGTTTGATTTTGAAAACAAAGCCAGCTTTGCCTTCAAAATTGCGGCAGCAACTATGGTTAAGTACTTGGAAATCAGCAATTTCGACCTGACGAACGGCCAGCCCGTACTCTACGACCTGACCAACCTTTGGCGGATGCAGGGCGTGGCGGAGGCAGGCGTGGTGAAGTTTGCCGTACCCGCTTCCACGACCAGCCGCAGCCTGGTTTTGGTGAGTGAATCCGCTGGCGCAAACGTCGTGAACCTGCTCCAGCCAGCCCCTTTTGTTGACTTCAAAAACCTCGACCACGACTTTATCCTCCTCACTGGGCGGCAGTTGCTGAACAGCGGCGTTGGCCAAAACCAAATCCAAGCCTACGCCGACTACCGTGCCTCACAGGCCGGGGGCAGCTACAGCCCCATCGTGGTGGAGGCCGAGCAGTTGTACGACCAGTTCAGTTGGGGCATTGAGCGGCACCCGCTCTCGGTGCGCAATTTTGCCGTTTTTGTGAAAAAGCACTGGGACACCCCCCGTTATTTCTTCATCATCGGCAAGGGGCGGGAGTACCCCGATGTTCGGACTTCGCCGGGCCTACAGGCAGCGCTGGACTTGGGTTTTTATGTGCCGACCTACAGCTTCCCCGGTTCCGACAATATGCTGCTGGCCGGCAACGACGGCTTCACGCCTGTCATCCCTATTGGCCGAATTGCGGCCACCACCCAAGCGGATGTGCAGGTCTATCTACAAAAAGTCAAAGAACTGGAGGCGCAAAAAGACCTGCCCCAAACCATTGCCGACCGGGCTTGGATGAAAAGGGTGCTGCACATGGGCAGTGGCAAAGACCCTGCCGAGCAAAATCAGATAAAAAGTTACCTGAAAAACCTCGAAACCAGTATCGAGCAATCGAAATTTGGCGGCGAAGTGCAGTCATTTTACAAGACTAGTACCGACCCTATCCAGGTATCGGTGACGCAGCAATTGTTTGATTTCATCAATGGCGGCACCTCCATGATTACCTTCTTCGGGCACTCCGCCGTGAACACCTTTGATTTCAGCATTGACAACCCCGATAATTTCAGCAACAAAGGAAAATATCCGCTGATACTGTCACTGGGCTGCTATTCCGGCAATATACATACCCCGACCATTGGCATCAGCGAGCGTTTTTGCTTTTTGAAGGACAAAGGGGCCATTGCCTTCGGCTCGACTTCTGGGCTGGGCTTTGCTGGTCCGCTGTCCAGTTTTTCCGGTGAGTTTTATAAAAACATCGGTGAGGAAACCTACGGCCAAGGCATCGGTGATGCAGTGCAAGACGCCATTGCGGCCATTCCATCCGGCCAATTTGCATCGGACATCATGCGGCAGCAGTTCAACCTCCACGGCGACCCGTCCATCCGGCTGAACCCCGCTCCCGGCCCCGATTTCTTGGTGGATGCGGCCTCGGTTAAGCTCAACCCCGGGCAAATCACCACGCAGATGACCGAGTTTGACCTCAGCTTCGAGGTGGTGAACATCGGCAGCAGCCTACAGGATTCCATCGTGGTGAGCGTGGTACACCAATTGCCGGACGGCAGCCAAGTGGCGCCGCAGGAGCTGCTGATACCAGCCCCGGCCTTGCGTCAAAGCCTCACCATGCGCATGCCCACTTTGGGCGCCTTGGCAAAGGGCTACAACCAATTTTTCATCAAAGTGGATAAAACGGACAGGGTGGAGGAGCTTCCGCAGCCCTTTGCGGAGCAAAACAACGAACTGGTGACGGGCAGTGGCCCCGGTATTGGCATTTATTTCTTGGATAATAGCGTGGAAGCGGTTTATCCCACCGAGTTTTCCATTGTGGGCAATGGCAGTGTGGAATTAATTGCCTCCACCACCGACCCCCTGATGCCGGAGCGCAGTTATATTTTTCAAATTGATACCACGGAGCTTTTTAATAGCCCACAATTATTGGTATTTAAAACAATTAAACCGGGCGGCTTAATCAAATGGAAGCCCAGCATTAACTGGCAAAACGAACGAGTTTATTATTGGAGAATAAGCCCGGATAGTTTGTCGCAGACGGATGCATATATTTGGGACAATAGCTCATTTATTTATTTAAATGGCACGGAAAGCGGCTGGAACCAATCGCATTTTTACCAATGGAAAAAAGATGCGTTCAAGGATATGGAGCTTAAAACCCACGGCAACCTGAAGTTTATTGACAATTTCAAGGACGTATTTGTCAAAAATGCGGTCAATTCGGTTTCGGCCATTGACCTACAAATCAACAACAACTTCGCCGGGCGGTTTTGGTACAATATGGACGCTGGCATCTATGCGATGGTATTCGACTCCACCACGGCCAGCGAATGGCAAAACCTGCCCCCTTATCCCTACGGCGTCCCCTTGAATATCGGTGGGTTCCCGGTGCCAAATTATACGTTTGAAACGCAGACCCAAGCCGGGCGGCAGCAATTGGTGGAATTCCTGCGGGATGTAGTGCCCGCCAAAAACTTCGTGGTGCTGCATACTGTGCAGGCCAATCCCGGCAGCGACTACAAGCCGCAGGACTGGGAGGCCGACCAGCCGGCCTTGGGCACCGATTTGTTCCAAATACTGGAGGCGGAAGGCGCCAGCCTCATTCGCAACACGCTCACAACGGGCGCAGTGCCTTATGTTTTTGCCTACCAAAAAGGCGTGGGGCCGCTGAAAGAAGTGCTGGCCGACAGCCTGACGCAGGTGCTGACAGTGACCGTTGGCGTGCCCGGTTATTGGGACGAAGGGGCGGTGCTGTCCACGCCCATCGGCCCGGCAGCGCAATGGAACAAGCTGGTTTGGCAAGTCGAGCCAGCCACCAACCCCGAAACGGATACCATTTCGGTGGATGTGCTGGCCCATGACCCCGTGACCCTGACCGACTCTGTTTTGGTGGCCAATGTGCAGCCCGGCGAGCTGGATTTGAGCGGTTTCAGCACCACGGAACACCCCGTTTTGCGGCTGCGGTACAATGCGAAGGACTCTATTTTCCGCACCTCGCCGCAGTTGGTGCACTGGCGGGTGCTGTACCAAGGGGTGCCCGATTTCGCCGTGAACCCCAATGGCGGCTACGAGCTTCGGGGCGACACCGTGCAACAGGGCGAGCCGCTTCGGTTGGAATGTTTGGTGGAGAACCTGGCGAATTTTCCGGGCGATAGCTTGCTGATTAAATACGCCATACGTGCCGAAAACAATGCGGAGACGGTTGTTTTGAAACGGGAAAGGACATTTGCAGCGCAGGATAGTTTGCGCACGGTTTTGGTGCTGGACACGAAGCAGCTTTCCGGCAAATACTCGCTCTTGATGGAGCTGAACCCATCGTACGAGCAGCCAGAGCAGACCAGTGTGAACAACGTGCTGGCGACCGCTTTTTTTGTGACCAAAGACGCCCGAAACCCCTTGCTGGACGTGACTTTTGACGGTGTGCATATCATGGACGGCGACCTCGTTGCGGCGAAGCCGCAAATCAGGATAGCATTGGAGGATGAAAATGCGTTTTTAAAGCTAAATGATACGGCTTTATTCAGGCTTTATATCGCATTGCCAGATACAAGCGCTGCATTATTTCCGATTTATTTCAACGACCCCCGACTCGTTTTTTATCCAGCCCAGAATAGTAGCAAAAACAGGGCTTTTATTGAGTTTAATCCAGTTTTTGACAGAGACGGCAGCTATAAGTTAATCGTGCAGTCACGGGATGTTTCGGGCAATCAGGCAGGCAGGTTTGATTATAAAATCGGCTTTAATATCATTACTAAATCATCCATATCCAATTTCCTGAATTACCCCAATCCGTTTACCACCTCCACCCGGTTTGTTTACACCATGACGGGTGCCGAGCCGCCTCCACGCTTCAAGCTGCAAATCATGACCGTCACGGGTCGCCTCGTTCGGGAATTGACGGAGGCCGACCTAGGGCCACTAAAAATAGGCAGCCACCAGACAGAAATGGCTTGGGACGGCACCGACGAGTTCGGCGACAGCCTCGCAAAAGGGGTGTACCTCTACCGCATGGTGGCGCAGGACAGTAGCGGCAAGGACTGGGACGGTTTTGACACAAAAGCGGATAATTACTTTAAAAAGGGCTTTGGCAAAATGGTGATTTTGCGATAGCGAGATATTGATTTGGCCGAAGAGCGCCCACTGAAGGTGCTGGCCCTTTTCAAATGTGGTGGTGCTTTACCTACCCTATACCGAAGCAGTGGAATCGCCGTTCCTAGCCGCCCTGCGGGTGAACGACTTCTTGGGCGGGCAATACGAGCCAGAAGCCATGGCGCAGGTGGTGGATGCCAGCTTGCGGCGGGAGCGCTGAGGTGGCCAATTTTCATGTTTTTGGAGTGAAAGCGATTTTTTTTGACAATAAATTTGTGGTTAAAAAATTTTGACAATAACTTTGTGGTCAAATTGATTTAACAACGAAAATGTTGTCAAAATGAACACGAACTGGATAAGCCCGAAAATCATCATCGGCAACCATGCCACTGGGGAGTATTACTACCCACGCCCACACTTGGAATCCCAAATCTGGGAGGAAATCGAAAAGGGGAACCACGTACTCATCGCAGCGCCTAGGCGGGTGGGCAAGACCTCCGTCATGCTGGCCATGCGTGAAAATTGCCCCAAGGACACGCAATGCGAGTTCAGGGACATTGAAGGCGTGAAGTCCGACCAAGAATTCTTCAAGGTCTTTTTCGAGTTGCTGCTGCAATGCCTTGGTAAATTTGACAAAGGGAAAAAATGGCTGGCCGATTTCCTGAAAAGCATCCATATCGAGGAAGTCACTGCCGAAGGCGTCAAATTCGGCGAGCGAAAAGAACTGAACTATGCCAACGAAATACGGCAACTCCTGCCAAAACTGATGAGCAACGGCGTGAAAATCGTCCTCTGCCTCGACGAACTGCCCGAAGTCTTGGGCAACCTCCACAAAAAAGGCCGCACCGACCAAGCCGAAAACATCCTTAGCCACTTGCGGGAATGGCGGCAGAATACCGACCATAAAGGCCATTTCAGCCTCGTGCTGGCGGGGTCGGTGGGCATCCACCACATCGTGAAAACCATCGGCGGGCGGGTGGCCGATATCAACGACCTGCGCACCATCCCCTTCGAGCCGCTGACCCACCAAGAAGCCTTGGAATACATGGCTTGGGCCACCGATGGCGCTACTGTCCAGTACTCGCCCGAACTCAGTCGCTACCTGCTCAACAAGGTCAATTTCTTCATCCCATTTTTCATCAATTTGCTCTTGGACGAAGTGGACAAGGCCGCACGAAAGGCCAATAACCCCATCCTTTCATCTTCGGACATTGACGCTGCCTTCGACCGGGTGGTGAAGAACAACGACCATTTCACCGACTGGAAGCACCGCCTCACCGAGTATTTATCGAAAGAAGATGCCCGGTTCCTGAAAGAAGTGCTGGTGTTCATTGCCCACCGGGACGCCATCACCTTGCCGCAACTCTATGACCTCGCCCTAAAGCACAAGGTCGAAGACCAATATATGGAACTCATGGGCGGCCTCGAACGGGACGGCTATGTCACCGAAAAATCGGGGTGCTACCAGTTCCTTTCCCCATTCCTCCAAGCATTTTGGAAAAAAGACAACCCAATTTATGGCAACTGATTTCGAGCACCGCACCAACCCCAACTGGTTCCTAGACCAGCTGACCTTCTACCAATCGGCCAACAGCAGTCCGGAGGCCATCAAGCGCAATTTCCTCATCCGCATTGCGGAGTTTGAGGCCATCGTTGAGCAGCTTCGCAACAAGAAATACCCCGACCCCGTGCAGCACGAACTGATTTTGGGGCGGCGGGGCAGCGGCAAGTCCACCCTGTTGCGGCGCATCCAGATTGAGATAGACGAGGATGCCGACCTCTCGGCCAAGTACATCGCCATCAACCTCGCCGAGGAGCAGGCGTCCATTTACCGCCTCTCCGACCTCTGGTTCGAGGTGCTGGAAGAGTTGATGATTCGGCTCGGCCAGCGCAAGCCGCTCGAAAAGTTCAGCGACTTCCCCGACAACCAAGCCTATACCCGCTACCTCTATGCCCGCATCAACCATTTGCTTCGAGAAGCCAACAAAAAGGCCGTGCTGCTGCTCGACAACCTCGACCGCATCCTCGAAAACTTCAGCGACGACGCTAACCTGCTCCGGGAAACCCTGCTCAACCACAACGACCTCGCCATCATCGGCGGCAGCACCCGCATGGACGAGCATTTCTGGCGCTACGACAAGCCGTTCTACGAGTTCTTCCGGCGGCACCGCTTGGAGGGCTTGACCTTCGGTGAAATCCACGACCTGCTCAACCACTGGGCCGCCGAGATGAACCTGCCCGTGCTGCACGACTACGCCCTGCGCAACCGTGGCAAGGTGGAGGCCATCCGCATCCTCACCGACGGGCTGCCCCGTGCCCTCCAGTTCTTTATCCAAATACTGCTGCACGACAGCGCCCTCTACGGCTTCGACTACCTGCGAAAAGTGATGGACCGGGCCACGCCGCTCTACCAGGAGCGCCTGAACAACCTCACCGCCCCGCAGCGGAAAATCGTGCAGGAAATGGCCTTCCGTTGGGAAGCCATCTCAACCAAGCAGCTAACCGAGCAATGCAGGATGGAGAGCAAGTTGATTTCCTCTTATTTGAAACAATTGGACGGCTTCGGCATCATCGAAACCATCCCCACGGGCAATAAAAACCATCTTTACCGTATCGCCGAGCGGTTCTTCAATATGTGGCTCATCGTCACGCAGGGCAACCCCGACCAAAAGCGGCGGGCAAAGTATTTGACGCTGTTTTTGGAGAGCTTTTATGATGGGCATGAATTGGTGGAATTGGCGAAGGGGCATATCAAGAAGCTGAAAGCGGGGGAGATTGGGTTCGACAAGGCGATGGTGTTGAGCAAGGGGTTGGTGCATTCGAAGTTTATTGGGGTCATAGATAGAGATGAGATAATAGTTTTAACAAAAGGTCTTGAAGGGGACGAAGCAAGAGGAAACGAATTGCCAGAAACAGCCAAATCGATTTTAAATAAAGTTGATGAACTAATAAAAAGGAAGAACTATAATTCAGCTTTGAATAAGCTGGAAGAAATTGAAAACGAAGCAGACGGAACTAAGATGTATTACGAAGGAAGGTGTTATTACTATTTAAGCAAATTGGATAAAGCAGAAGCGTACTTTAAAAAAGCCATTGATAACGGCTATAGAAGTGCCAACTCAAGCCTAGCTCATTTGAATGAAAAAGAAAGTAGGCTTGAGGATGCTGAACAGTATTATGTTCAAGCTGCCGAAAATAATAATTCTGCTGTGTTGCTGGAGCTTGCCAATTTTTACAATTATCAAAGCAAGCCAGAACTCGCAGAAAAGTATTACTTGCAAGCAATTCAAAAAGGGGAGGGGGTAGCAATGTTCAACTTAGGCTCACTTTATTTTGGTGCAAATAAAAGCCCAAAACTAGCGTGGAAATTAATTAGAGATGCCTATGATACTACAAGAATATCTTTAATGGAAATCTATCTGCCTTTAATGAAAATATGGAATGGGCAAATTGAGAATGCTAAAGAAGACTTGAAAAAAGTAATGACTAAAAACATAGGTGAAGATATAAGTCATGAAATACAGTTACTTCTTAACCTCTCCCAAACCCACCTCGTCCGCTCCCTCTTCCACGACCCCGAACTCGGCAAAGACCTCATCGCAAAGTACGAGCTGCTGTACTATGCCACGCTCATACTCGCTGGCGAGACGGGCGACAACCTGCTGCTGCGCATCCCGCCGGAGGTGATGCCCACTGTGGAGCAAATCGTGGCGGAGGTGAAGGAGAAGCAGGCGTTTTATGCACAGCCGCCGGGGGAGTAGGTTAATGGCGATAGGTTTGCATCAAGCAATCCTATCGCCACCGTGAGCCGTCCACCGTGAGCCGTCTACCGTCCACCGTCCACCACCACCTTTCCATAGCGCATAACTCGCTCGTTTTCAATTGAGTAGGCGTAAATCCCAGCCGCCAATCCATTTATCGCCAATTGCCCATCCCGCTCGAAAACGGCCACCCGCACGGCACGGCCCTTGGCGTCGTAGAGCTTCATTTTCACCTTGCCCGTGAGGTTGGTGCTGATGCTCAAAATGCCGTTGGAGGCCACGGGGTTGGGCGATACGCTGACCATGGGCTGCTGGCTGGTCGGCTCCTGCG
>JALOMF010000149.1 GCA_025455635.1 Saprospiraceae bacterium
ACCTTTTTGCCTTTCAAATACTCGCTTAAATTAAATAGTAGAGCAGGCAAAAAGATGTCACCTCATGGCCTCGTCACGCCGCCACCGGCAACTGGAACATGAACGCCGTGCCCTCGTTCAGCTTGCTCTGCACCCGAATCGTGGCATCGTGCAGTACGAGGATTTTCTTCGCAATGGCCAGCCCCAAGCCTGCTCCCGCCGACTGTTGCACATGACCCGAAGCCGCCTTGCGGTAACGCTCGAAAATGGCCGACTGCTCGCTCTCCGGTATGCCCGGCCCCGTGTCGGCGATGCGCACCTCCACGCTGCTGTCCATTGCCCGCAGGGCGATGCTCACCTTGCCGCCTTGCGGGGTGAACTTCAGGGCATTGTCCATCAGGTTCTGGATGACCCGCTCCACCAGGCCGAGGTCTGCGAAGACCATGGGCAGGTCTTTCGGTTGGTCGAGTTGCAGCGTGATGCCTTTTTGCTTCGCAATGATTTGGTACTTCTGATGGACATCCTGCGCCAGTTCTGCAATGAAGAACGGCTCCTTGCGGGGCTGTATCTGCTTGGCCTCCAGCTTGGAGTACTCGAAGAGTTGGGAAATGAGCTTCGCCAATTTTTCGGAGCTGCCCAGCGTGGTTTCGAGGTACTGCCTGCGCTCGCCGGGCGTTAGGGTATCGTTCTTGATGAGCATAGTTTCCACATAGCCCTGCATGATGGCCAGCGGGGTGCGCAGGTCGTGCGACACGTTGGCGATGAGTTCCCGTCGCAGGTTTTCCACCGATTTCAGCTCCTCGATATTGGCCCCGATGGTGTCCGCCATGTCGTTGAAAGTGGTGGAAAGTAGTGCGAGGTCGCTGCCCTTGGCATTGGGCACACGGGCCTTGCTGTCGCCCTCCTTGAAGCGGCGAACCACTTCGATGATATCCTGTAAATTTCTCGTAATCAGCCAGATAGCGAACAAACCGACCAGCAGCGATGCAATCAGGGTGGCGAGGAAAATGAACGACCCCGTTTTCAAAAAATAACTACTGAGCAGGGTACTGCCCACCTCCTGCTGCGCCATGCCCGCCAGGATGATATAGGCATAGCCCGTCAGTTTTTCCCCCTCAAAAATAGGCGAAGCCGAAAAGATGTTCTGTGCGCCTGGCGCTTTGGGGCAGTCGCCGAGGATAAACAGTTCACCCTGCGCCTCGATGAACTTGCGCACGGGGTCGAGGCTCACCTGCTCCCGTTTCACCGTGCTGAACGGCACCACATAGTCAATGATGCGCCCCGTCGTGTCGAGTAGATAGACCTCCACGCTGGGGTTGATGACCATCATGGAGTGCATGATGTCGTGCGTGGCCGCAGTGTCGGGCTTGCCGTTCACAAGCGGCTTGGTCTCCTCCACGAGGTGGTCGGCGAGGTGGGCATGGAGTTTTTGGCTCGTCTCCAAGGTGTAGTTGCGGTAGGTGTAGGCGCTCACCAGCACATACACAACCCCCAGCACCACCATCACGAGGTGGAAAGTGGCCGAGATTTTCCAGTTGAGTTTATTTGAATTGGACATGATTTGATTGCGGATTTCGGATTGCGGATTTCGGATTGGGGGAAACGATTGCGGATTATTGGATTACGGATTGCGGGTCGAACCAGCCTCCAAGTTTTGAGGATTAACTGAGGCTCTCAATCCGCAATCCGTAATCGTCACAGTTCTTCATTAAACCGATACCCCACGCCCCAAGTGGTGAGGATGTAGGTCGGTTGGTGGATATCGGGTTCTATTTTGCTGCGCAATCGGTTGATATGGGAATTGACGGTGTGCTCGTAGCCCTCAAACTCATAGCCCCACACCAGGTCGAGGATGCGGGCCCGGTCGTAGCTCTTGCCGGGGTTGGAGGCCAGCAGGCTCAGTAGGTCGAACTCTTTGGGCGACAGCTCCACCCGGCGCTCTTCGATGGTCACCCGGCGCATGTCGAGGTTGATTTGCAGGCTGCCGAACTGCATGGCGGTGCCATTGGTGCGCTGGGTCGTTCGAGCGCTGAACAGCTCCATGCGCCGAAAAATGGCCTTCACCCTTGCAATGAACTCCCGCACGCCGAAGGGCTTGGTGAGATAGTCGTCGGCGCCCATTTCGAGGCCGAGCACCTTGTCAATCTCCTCGGTGCGGGCGGTAAGCATGAGGATGGGCAGGTGCAGCTCTTTCGCCCGAATGCGGCGGCAGACCTCCAAGCCGTCCATTTTGGGCAGCATCAGGTCGAGGATGATGAGGTCGAATGGGCCGCCTAGCGCTTCCCGCAAGCCCGCCTCGCCGTCCATCGCCTTGGTGACGGTGCAGCCGAGATCCTTCAGGTGGATTTCCAGAAGGTCTATGATATTGGGGTCGTCTTCCACGACGAGGACTTTCTTGGACATTGGGTTAGTGATTGTTTTGATTGTTTGATTGTTGAGTTGCTGGGGTTGAATTTATATGTTCTGCAAAACTACCCCTCAAATATCACAGAACTATCACAGTATTATGGACAATTATGACAGCCGTATTGCGAAGCTCACAGAAACATCATGGTATTCATTGAATTTGGATTTTTAATTTAGGTAAAAATGGTATAAGTTGTTGATATTCAATGCGATTGATAATGCATTAAACGCTTTATTTACCCATATTTAAACGTGACAAACTTGTAAATAAACCGTGAAGATTGGCTGGCGGAATGGGCGGAGTTTTGCCCTCGAATATTCAAAGAAGCAACGCCGAACCGGGGGTAGGACAGACCAACGGGGCGGCGTTTTTCAAAAAACTCGACTTATGAATACCTTTTCCAAATTCGCTTTTTATGCACTTTTCCTCGGCTCAGTTTTCGCCTCCTGCAAAGACGACGAATCCCCGAAGCCAGAAGGCAAGAACCCCGACACGGCGGCTATCATGCCCGTTGACCGCTTCTCCGCCGATGCCGGAACGCTGATGGTACGGGACGCCAGCAACGGCCTGCCCGCCGCCGATGCACCCATCAATTTCGACCAAGCGCCGTTCATTACCACGGGCTATGGGCCAAATGGACAGTCGGTGGACTACTACAATTTCGATGTGATGCCCACCACGGCCATCCCCATCTTCGTTCCGATGCACGATGGCCAACCCGTTGACGGTCAATTGTTTATCATTGATAAAGTGCCGGGCGAGGCGGGCTACAACGATTTTTGGCAGGTGAACGAAGTGACCGTGCCAAAGGACTATGTGGTGAATTCCCTTGCTTCCTACGACGACATCGTGGCGGCAGGCTATGCCATCAAACCGACTACGAACATCGTCAACTGCCCCGTGGTGCCAAAAGGCTCAACGGCCAGCAAGCGCTTCAACAACGCCGACAACTCCCTGCACCGGGGCTGGTACAAGGGCAAACTTGTACATTATTTCACGTTTGAGGAGAAGGCGCTGAGTGGCAATTCCGTCCCGATTTCGCCCATTTACGTGACCTTCAACGTGAACCCCGACCAGCCAAACGGCGGCCCGGCCTCCGGCTTCGTGACGGAGAGCGGCAGCAGCCAGACGCACAATGTGCTGGCCACACTGCCCGCCGATGCGGGTTATTCGCCGCTGTGGTCGGTTAACGTGTTCGACAATGCAGACTTTAACGAGGTGAGCAACCTTACGACGGCCCAAGCTGCCAATATCCTTGGCAGCGGGGTCGCTTTGGTCAATTGCCCGGTGGTGAAGCAATAGTTTTCATCAGAACAATTGGTCAAAATTGGGCGGCGGCTTTCGGGGCGTCGCCCTTTTTCCTTGCTATTCGGTAAACAGTAAGTATCGCCTAACTGGGTGTGAGTGGTATTGGCCTGCCAAAAGAATTCAGGGCCGCCGCCTAATTTTCCAGTTATTGTACTGTTCATTTATGATGTGCTCATTAGGTAATAGTGCCTTTGCTTGAGCATAGGCGATTTCTATTTCAGAGTTAGGGCGTTTCAAACGGCTAAAAATTTCAGCCAAACGAAACCAGCACCAGCCTTTTCTTGTGTCGTCTTTGGTTAATTGAATTACCCTCCTATATAAATCTGAGGATTCATTAAGCAACCTTTTCATGGTGGGGTAATTTTTATTGGTCTGCTGTTTTTTGGCCAGCTTCAGTTTTACATCTGCAAATTCGTTGAGTGCCCGGGAATCATCATGAATAAGTGGAGCGTTACTTTGAAAAACCCGATGCGCTGCCTCTAAATCATTCAGGTTTTTATACAACAAGGCTGTTTCCGTCAGGTCATGGACATCGAATTGGGGGAACTGTGCATTCTTCAAAATATTCAGCGCCTTCTTCTGTTCGCCATTGTTGAGAAAGACCCTCGCCATAGTTCTTGCTGCTGGGGATTTATCAATAACATCATTTCTTTTTGATAACTCATTCCATGCTGATTCTGCTGAAGTAAGACCGCCCAATATTGACTTGTATTCGATTATTTGCCCCCAAATTGCACCAGAATCAGGTAAGTGCTTTACTTCTGATAACCGCTCCAAAGCGATTTCTTTTTGTCCAGTTGACCATAGGTAAACAGCTTCACTTAGTGTATGAATAATAAGGTATTTGGGGTGAGCAGGTAGTGTTACCCTGAAATAGGTGCGTTCTTCATCAAAATCAAATTTCGGTGTAGGAGACCCATTCAGCTTCATTTCCCGTAGTATAGAAGTAATGCCGGTATTCCTCATTTCTGCTAATCGTAGTTGCTTCAAGAAATCACCTATCCTACGGTTTCTGTTGGCAACAGGGGGGACACGGTTGCCTTCCAAGAAGTGCTCTAGCTTAATGCCTGGCACAGGGCCAGGATAGCTTATTATTTCCATGCGGTCTGGGTACAGGTAAACCTTGACTGGTTCTGTTGAGGCATCGTATCCCCGGTGGTAGAAGGCATTGACTATGGCTTCCTCCATTGCTCCAAAAGGAAAAGCTACAAATCGGAGTGATTCTGCTTGATTGGGGATTTTCTGTGTCAGCCCAGAAGTCGTGGATTCCAAAAATCTTAATATTGCCTTGATTTGCTCATCTATAGGCCCTGTAAAATTGTTCTCAATAATTTCCTTACCGGCCTCATCCCCAAACTGGACCACCTCCGATTTTGCTCCTGACAAGTATTGATGTGGACTACTGGTAAAAAAAAGTAGGCCTACATGGAGTGGGGCAAAATGACCATTCATTTTTCGGATTATCCTCAAATCAGCGCACAAGTCAAAATGGGATGATGTCGAGCCTGAAAGTTTGCTATTGGTGTCTAAAAGGAATTTTCTTATCAACGCATCCTCTAGCACTTCATGGGTTAGTGATAGGGCAGCTCTATCGTCAAAAGGAATCCTTGAGGTAAGTCGCAAAAGCTCCTCCCGGATTTCGCCCTTTGGTACAACCGTCTCGGAAGCTTGACGAATAAAGTATTCAGGAGTACCTTCACCCCTAATCGGAGGTGCTTGATAAGGCCGGGCTTCGCCAGCGGGGCACCATATTACAATAATTTTCTTTTCCTGAAAATCAATCGGCTCAACGATAGGATAATATTCAGGGCTGATTCGATTGCATTGCCCCCTTATCTTTTTTTGAATATCGTCAAGTTCATTTGCTGGGATCCCTATTGGTGGCAACTGTGCTACCCCTTCAATTTCCTCAATCCCCAATATGAGATACCCACCATTCAAATTGTGGAAATCGTTGGCAAAAGCACAAATAGTCGCAGTCACCTGACGTAGTGTTGCATCTGAATTCAGGCCGTTTTTGAATTCAAGTCGATTTTTTTAAACTGTTTTGGCTCCAAATAAATCACTTATATTTATAGGTATGACTGACATTTGCTTCTTCTTGATTTCAAGAAATTTAGCTGCAAAGCTAATTGCTTTTGTCCGACATTTGAGCTTTTACACAATACCTGCCTGAGATATGCTGCATCCTTTTTCAATCCATCGCCCGGTTCAAGAACGCATCGAACGGGTGCAGTGCCTTGAACACCGTGGCGCAATGCTGCAAGAACCCATCAGTCAGCAGTTGCTCGTCCGTCAGCTTGTGCGTGGCGAGGAAGCTCTTGTGCTTGAGCAATTCGATGGCAGGGTGGTCGGGGGCATAATCTTTGGGCGTGGTCTTTAGTTTTTCTCCTTCTATTTCGCCGAAAAACTGCTTAAAATCCTTGCTGTTGAGGATGGCGTTGAAATCGGCGGTATTGTAGGCAATCTCTTGCCGAATTGCTTTAAGCCATTGACTTTCAGGAAAATAGGCCCCGCCAGCCAAGAAGCTTTCGCCGCCGGGTTCGAGGTGGAGGTAGTAGCCCGCCTTGGTGTGGATTTCCGATTTTTTGGCGGCAGCGGTCACATGCGCCCCGAAGTGCGTCTTGTACGGCGATTTGTCCTTGGAAAACCGCACGTCCCGGTAAATGCGGAACACGCAGTCCTTGGCCGTGTAATGGGCAATGCTGGGGTCGAATTTTTGGATTTCGAGAATCAGTGCGTCCACGAACTGGTGGAACTCCTTGTTGGCCACCTCGTAGCGGGGCTTGTTGGCGGTGAACCAGTCCCGGTCGTTGTGGGCCTTGAGGTCGGAGAGGAACTGCAGGGTGGGGTGGGAGATGTTTGCCATGTGTTGTCGGATGATTTTGGTTTGAAAATAAGACCAAAAGTACCAAAACTATTGATTTCCCCTCTTGCCATGTTCATGGTTGTTGGCCAAGTTAACGTACATCCTTGGAATAGCTATTTTTGTCCCTCACCGACTGCAAAATCATCCATCATGCAATCATTCACCCTGTTCCTTCTGCTTTTACCGATGACCATTTTTGCCCAAACCAATGCGGGGCTGCCCTACCGGGAAATACCCGCCTACCCAGACGGCTTCACTGCCGAAAACGTGGCCGCCCGCAGCATTGACGGCCTGGGCTTCCGCTTTTATTGGGCCACGGAGGGCCTCCGTGCCGAAGACCTCGCCTTCCGACCGACGCCGGAGTCCCGCAGTTCCGAGGAGACGATTGACCATATCATGGGGCTTTCCAACATGATTTTGAATGCCGTGAAAAACCAGCCAAATATCCGCACAGGCGAGGAGACTTCGCCCTTGAGCTTCGAGGTGAAACGGCAGAAAACGCTGGAAAACCTGCAAGAAGCGAGCACGCTCTTGAAACAGCCGGGCACCAAGCTAGAGGACCTGCACATCATCCGACAAAATGGGGAAAACAGGACGGAGTTCCCATTCTGGAACATCATGAATGGCCCATTGGCCGATGCACTTTGGCACGTTGGGCAGGTCGTGACCTTCCGGCGTTCTTCTGGCAACCCGTTTAGTCCGAAGGTGAACGTGTTTTCGGGGACGGTGAAGGATTGACAATACAATGCCGCACTTGAAACGATTTCAAATACGGCATTGCACCTTTGTTTTTCTTCACCTAAGGAAATAGCTAGGTTATTGTTTGTTCATCGGTCGCCCAATTCCTTTTTAATAGCCGCTATCGCCTTTTCCACTTTTTCCACAACATCCTGGTACACCCGTATCGAGAACTGGCGGTCGTATTTAATTTTGTTCAGTCGGGCATTCATCATGTTTTTTTCTTCCTTCGGCAATGCGCTGAGGGGCATGATGCGCCGGTCTGCCACCTCGCCCGGCGTGAAGTCGTAGCACTTGGCGACGATGCGCAGGAAAGGTTCATTGTAGTGCTCGAAAAACTCGTGTGGCGAGTATTTTTCCTCCACTTTTTCAATAGTCTCAAAATCGAAATCGTACAAGTCGGCGATTTGTAGCCGCAGCGAGTCGTTGGCGATGGACGCCAGGCCACGTGATTTCAGGGTCTCGTAGGCGGCGGTGTGCTGTATGGAGATGAAGTCACGCAGGGCCTCCACGTAGTGCATCGGCAGCGTGTCGAGGCTGAGGGAGCCGTCAGAGAGCAGGCGCTGAATGGATTTGGCAGCGGCCAGCCCTTTTTCATGTCCGGCTAGGTTCTGTTCCAGGTCGCTCAGGTTCAATTCCAGCTCATGCTGCACTTCCATGAGCAGGTGCCGTTCTTGTGCCTTGAAATTGCGCGCCGAGGCCCATTCTGAGAGCCAAAATGCGAGCAGCACGCCCAGAAAAGTGGGCAGCATGTTCAGTAGAAAAGTGCCGGCAAAATGGCGGCGTGGCGGTTGGTTGTCCATTGCTTGGTATCGTATTTTCAGCGATTTAATCATTCGCAGCACCAAAGGTAAAAGCAATGCCCTAAAAACCAGAAAAGAAAAGGCCGTAATGCCCAGTAGCATTACGGCCTCGAAGCGGAAATTATGACATGTACTAAAAGTCTGAATTCATGTTGCCGTCCGTCTCAATTTTGCCGTTTTTCTCCTTAATTGTGCCTTTGAAAAATAGGCTGAAATCGGTTTTGAGCGGCTTGCCCCAGTATTTTTCGAAGCCGGATTTGTACTTGTTGAACAAGGCGCTGGAGGCATTTTCGCCGTCCACGTTCAGGCCCTTTTCATCGAAAATGATGCGGGCCTTGCCGTTCAGCGAAGCGATAAGGCCGTCTTTTTTCAGTTCCTGAAAAAACCAAGTCATCATTTGTTGGTGCGTTTCGCCCATTTTTTCGCCGTACTGGCCCATGATTTCACCCAGCTTGCCCATCTGCTCGCCGAGTTCGTTCATTTTTTCGCCGAGCGCCTCCATCCTTTTCTGGGCGCTGCTGGACTGGCCTTCGCTGTCTTCGAGTTCCTTGCTTTGTTTTTCCATTTCGAGTCCGTAGCCCTCCATGACCTCGCCGAGCTTTTCCATCTCTTGGCCAAGACTTTCCATTTTTTCGTCAAGGGCGGCCAAGGTCATGTTGT
>JALOMF010000150.1 GCA_025455635.1 Saprospiraceae bacterium
CCGCCGACAAGTTTTTCGACAATTTTGCCAAGCGCATTTCCCGTTTTGTGGAACGAATCATCATCCTTCCTTTGCACGGCCAAGAATCCGCAACAACTTCAGTATCGGATGCGCTTTCATTTTTAAAGCAATACCAAGAAGGCAATGCTCAAAAGCCTTTTACCCGGTATGAAATAACCATCAAATACAATACGGGGGATAAGATTGAGGCGAGTTTCAAGGAGAAAACGGATGCGATTCAGTTTTTGGAGTCTTATGGGTGATTTCGCCCCGCTAGTACAGGTTCTTCTTTCAAATAAAAAGCAAACCACTGGTTACGGTCGCCGCTTGGACTAAAATCGAGCTGCTCAATGGCTCACACCTTCACGAACTTCCCTGTCAAGACCTCTTTTTTATCGTCGAGGTTCTGTAATTGGTAGGAATAGGTGCCAGGGGGCAGCTCGGCGATGCGGAGTTCGTAGGAGGGCTGGTTGAGCAGGGCCTGGTGGACCGTCCGCCCATTCATGGAAAGTACCCGCAACTGGTAGCGAGGGTTCGGGGTAGCTGGGTTTTCCAAGGTGAAATTGATGAAGATGCTCGCCGGGTTTGGGAAGACGGCCACGGACAGGATGCGCTCGTCCACCTCGTCAATGGTCATGTCCTCGATGTAGGAAAGTGGTGCTGGGGTCGGTTCCAGTTCTGGTTCCGTTACGGCGGCAACAGGCAGCGTAGGGGCCAGTTCATTGGGCAGTTCGAGGTCGAGCTTCCAGACGAAGGAGTAGTTGTTGGCTTTTTTCGGAATAATCCCACCAGCGACCATGATGCTTTTTTCCCCGAACGGTATCACGGCGGAAGACCTCGCCCGGTTTTCTTCCAGTACCCGCTCCGATACTAGGGCACCGTCCATGTCGAATATCCGTAGCACATAACTTTGCCCAAGCTGCGGGTCATAGTCGTTGCTGAACAGCAGAATATGGTCATGGTGAATGAGAAAGCGCTCAAATCGGCTGGGGAGGACGGGCAGATGAATGGTTTTCCGATGATTGGCCTTGCTGTCCAACAGATAAAGGACGAGGTCGCCCACTATCTCAGTGGTCCTTTCCATCATCATCACGGCGTAGCCGTCCTGGTAGGCTTGGGTTCCGAAAACCGCCCCATTGATGGTGTTCTTTTTGGGAAAACGGCCGAGCAGTTTATTACCATCGGTAAGGTAAACAAACGGCCAGTCAGTAGTAAGGCCCCCGTCCTTTTGTGGCGTACCGAGAAAGGCGTCCACAAGCCAACGACCGTCGCTGCCCTGCACGGGTTGCTCATGCACCATGCCCAGTTTTTTGCCCTTTACCAAATAGGATGATAGTTTCAGCACCTTGGTTTTAACCTTGAAATCCCAATCAATCTGGCGTATCTCCAATACCGGTTTTGGGGCATGGAAGCTGTTTTTGAGAAAGGCCGTATAGCCGGACTCGGTGCGCACGGTGCTCATGTTAAAAAGGCCGTGGCTTGGGCCTTTGGTCAGCAGCTTACCGCTTTTGTCGAAGAGGCGCATGTCGGGCGTTTCAACGGTGTCCACGTTGCAGTTGTGCCCGAGGGAAAGCAACCTATCGCCAGAAAATGGCAGGAGGGGGTTCCTGCTCTGGCAAGCGCTTACCTGCACGATGCCCTTGAAGCGGCCGTTTTTGTCCAGTATCATCAGGCGGCTACCGGTGGTCGCACTTGCGCTTTTGCTGGTGAGCTTGGAAAGTTGGACGTTGTGGTAGCTGTTGCCCTGTTCATCCAGCCAAGAACCGCCGAAAACAGAATTCATGTATTCCCTGCTGCCTTCGTAGCGCCATTCTTGGGCATGTGCGGGCCAGGCCACTGGTGTTAGCAGGCAATAGAGTAGGTAGGCGGTGAGCATCTTAGGCATGATTTGCGGCAGTTTAGACGAAAGTTGTTCAAAGGTAAGAAACAAAAAATAATAACCCAGTTGCTGTAAGTGTTCTGCCCGCTGGCGCACCCCCTTTCATTTCAATTGGCAAAGGCGGTACCAACAGGTTACCAGCCCTATATCAGCTCCAAAACAACTTCGAAAACCTCATGTTTTCCGCCATGTCGCTGATTCTCAATTTACCTTGCATGTAGGCTATACTGCCGTTCAGTTTTCCATTGATGATACCCATATACGTATCGTCCGTTGCTTGGACAAAGCATTTTGGGCTGCCATGTAAGCCGTCCTGCACGTTGCAGTGGCCGTCTTTAATGTTGACGGTGAGTTCGCCCCCCTTTTCGCCGAAGATGCTAAAATGAAAACAGGTTTCGGCTCCCGACATGGCTTCCGGGTTGAACCTTTGGGGCGATGCCCGAATGTATTCTATGGCTGTCATCTTGTATTTTGTATTTCAATTGGTGAACATGGGCGAGCAGGATTGAACGCCCCCAGCGCCCGGCGGTAAAGTTATTTTGAATTTTCTTTTTGGTGTTTTGAATTTAAGTACCTGAATGTTTTTAATCGTCATTTTTGGCGAGGCTATTTTTTCGATAGACGAGGCAAAAAATCTTTGCATAGCAGGGCTACGGAAATATTTTTTAACGAAGTATAGGGGAAAAAGAGGCCGTCATAAAGTGACGATTAAAGGCGTTCAGGTACTTATCATGGTTTGAACCGGGTGAGTGGCCTGCTGGCTCCCTGTTGTCGCTAGTGTTCCCTCCTCCCAATCAAACAGCACTTTGTAGCTAAAATCATTGCACACATCCCATTTTCCCACCAAATGAAAAAGCCCCACTCGCCCTTTATGGAAAAAAAGGCCCAAAACATTCTGGTAATCTGCACCTAGTATTATATTTGTCCACCAAACTGTCCTGTTTTTAGGCCAACAAGGGTTCAAGTCGCTACTGAAGTGTTCAAACCAACAACCATTTTTAACCATGAAAAACACCTTTTTCTACTGTTGTTTAGCCACGCTGTTGAGCTGTGCAGTACGGCCACAAACCCAGTCCATCCAATTGCTTTCCAAAGAAACGGTCGGTTTTTTCAGCCTCCAATGCGACGGTAAAGGCGACAGCCGGTCGGAGGCCGAGACGGACGCAAAACGCTTCGCACTTTCCCAAATCCTGTACAACGGCCTGCCCAACGCCAGCATCAGCGACCTGCGCCTGCCGCTCGTGGAGGACAAAAACAAACTGACCACCAGCCAAATTGCCAGCGCCAACCGCCTGATGGATGGCGAGTCCATGAACCGCTATTTCACCGAAGTGGCATGGGTGGACCAGCAGCCGATGAAGACGGCCAGCGGCGAGAAGATGCAGCGGTTCCGCATGAAGGTCAACTACGATTTGTTTCGGAAAGACCTTGAAAACCAAGGCGTTGTCCGAAAATTCGGGCTGTGACACCACCACTTTAGGGGATTTCTCCCCCGTTCATTTCACCTATCCATTTTCCATCTTAAATAAGACATGAAACCATCCATCATTGCCGCCCTGCTACTGCTTGCCAATATGGCGGCTACCGCCCAAGAAGCAACAAAGCAAACAAACGCCGCACAGCCCACCATCATGGTCGTGCCGTTCACCAAGGCCAGCGACGACATCCGCAAGACGCTGGATGCCGACCCCAACCGCCGCATCGCCATCACCAAGGTGAAGGAGGCCTTCGACAACCGGGGCTTCTCCACCGTTGACTTCGTGGCGAAGCTCAAGGAGGCCGAGACCCGCCAAGTGTTCACGATGGACAACCAGACAGACCTGAAGACGCAAATCATCGAGTTCAGCGGGGCCGATATTTACGTGGAGGCCGAGGCGGTCTTGCAGCGCAGTTCGACCGGGAACGGCGTGGAGGTCATCCTCACCGCCTACGATGCCTCGACGGCCACTTCCCTATCGAACAAGGTCGGTTTCAGCGGAAAATTCTACACGGAAGACTACGGCAAGCTGACCGCCAAGGCCGTGGAGTCCGTGGTGGAGGATTTCCTGAACGTGATGCAGAACAAGTTCACCGAGATGCTCGAAAACGGGCGCTTCGTGGCCGTGGAGTTTAACCTCGCCGCCGACAGCGACCTGCGCATGAGCACCGAAATCGCCGCCGATGGCCTGCCCCTCTCCGATTTGCTGGAGGTCTGGATGGGCGAAAACGCCTTCAAAGGCTCGTACCATATCCAAGGCACCAGCGATTTGAAAATCGTTTTTGACCAAGTGCGCATCCCCGTGAAGGACGCCAGCGGCGCCTCCTACACGACCAATAAATTCGCCCTCGAAATCTACAAGTATTGCCGCAAAATCAGCAAGCCCGGCGAGGTAAAGGTCGGCGTGAAAAAAGAGGTGAAGGGGAACACGATTTTCATCACTTTGACTTGATTGGCCATTGGGTCATTGGTCATTGGGTCATTAAAGTGTCAAGTAAAAATAGAGGCGTCAGCATCTCTGAAAAAAACATCCCCCTAACCCCCTTCAAAGGGGGAATTAATGCCTGCCATTTTTCACATTTCGTGCAATTTAGCAGGGTCTTAATCCCCCTTTGAAGGGGTTTAGGGGGATGTCCTCCCGGAAAAGGGCAGCAAGGAAATTTTTCTAAATATTCCTAATTGGCCATTGGCCATGTTGCAGGTGCGCAATGATTTTTCCATTATTTGAAACCAATTTATCATCATGCTTTACTATCAAAAAAACATGCTTAAGCTATTGACGCTCGCCCTTTCGCTGGCTTCGTGTACGGCGCTGTTTTCGCAGCAAATGCGGTTGGGGCTTTACGGGGTCAAGGGCGCTACCAGCGAGCTGTCGGCCATGCAGCGGGAAGCCATACACACCAAGCTGCGGGGCTGGATGACCGGGAAAGACCTCGTCGTGGCCGATGTCCATGCCCCCGTGGGCGTGCAGCCTGAACTGATTTTCGGGGCGGCCCGCACGGTGGACGCTGGCATGAAAAAACTGACCGTGGTGGATGCCGAACTGGTGCTGACACTCCAGCAGGTGAACGGCAACCCCGCTTTTGCCAGCTACACGAAGCAGCTCTCGGCCTCCGGCAACGATGCCAATGCCGCCAAGCGGGAACTGATTTCCAAAATGCCCACCAGCGACGCCGGGTTTGAGGCGTTCCTGCGGGAAAACACCCCGAAGGTTGTGGCTTACTACGCCGAAAACTGCAAGGCCATCCAGTCGGAAGCCGAGGCGCTGGGTGCCCGGCAGGAGTTCGACAAGGCGCTCGGCCTATTGGTGAACATGCCCAACAACCTACCCTGCGCCGAGGCTTCCAAGGGCATGGTTTCGGCTTTTTATGAAAAAAGGCGGGATGCCATCTGCGGCCTCACCCTGCTGCGGGCAAAGGCGGCGGCGGCTAAAAAAGACTATGATGCCGCTGTGAAGGCGCTGCACCATATTGACCCAATAGCCAGCTGCTTCGGCGATGCCATGAAGTTTGTGGACGAGCTGAAAGCCAGCGCCGATGCCGATTTTGGGGCGCAGTTGGACACGCTGAAGGCGTACTACGAAGCCAAGGCCAACGTGGACGACCAGCAGCGCATCCTCATCGTGCAGGACCACCTGATGATGAAGCATTTTTGAACGAAACCCAAGCTTAGGATGAAACTTCTTTTAACAAGCACCCTAATTTTGGCCACCTGCCTTTGGCCAGACATTGCGCAAGCGCAAGAGAAAAAAACGACCATCTCCGTCGTTGATTTTTACATACCCAGCGAGGCCGCCATTGCCAAGCGGAGGGACGAAAAAGCGGACGACAATCCCTACTATACCCGCGGGCACACAGCTGCCAGCCTGCACCAAAAGCTGAGCCTGTTGCCCAGCATCGTAAGCGATTTTTTCGGGAAGGACGACCGCTTCACGCTCGTTGACCGCAAGTCACACGATTTGGTAAACAAGGAGCGGGAGCTACAAAAATCGGAAGCCTTCCTGGACGGCTACGTGGTGGCGCAGGGGCAGGGCATTGGGGCATCGTACCTCGTCTCCGGCGAGTTCGACATGGTGACGAACACCCTCAACCTGGCCCTGTACTCGGTGGGCGAGCAGACCATCGTGGGCACCGAGACGGTGGACTTGTTCGAGTGCCTTTTTGCGAACGTCATCAACAAGCCTATCCGGGAACCCGTGCTGGAGGGCGTGCGGCGGCTCTGCCAAAAGCCCTTCCCGCTGCTGATGTCCGTTGTCGAAATTGCGGAGCAAAAAAAGGACGAGGCCAAGACCATACTCCTGGCTGCGGGCCTTGGCCGGGGGTTGCGCAAGGGCACGAAACTCGACATCAAGACGAAGGAAACCCGTAGCATCGAAGGCGGCGAGCAGGTCTATTTCAAGACCATCGGCAGCGGCACGGTGGAGAAGGTAGAGGACCAGAATTTTTCTATCCTGAAACTGGATACGGGCCAAAAAGAGGTCAAAACAAAGCTCGATGCGGGCGTCAAACTCTATTGTACTTTCCAACTTTAAAGCATTGCATTAATGAAAACACCAGCCATCCTATTTCTTGCCTTTTTAGCGGCAATGGGCACCGCTTTTTCACAAGAAAACAAGGCGGAGTATGTGCTGCGGCTGTTGCCCAGCACAGAAAAGCAAGGCGACAAGCTCGCCCTGCGCTGTAAGGAAGCAGCCCTGAAAGCCTTGGACGGGAGCACCCGGGTCAATGTCCTTTTTGATGAAAATAGCCAAGCGGCAGCGACGCACCTGCTGGAGGCGGGCGTGGCTTATGTGGTGCGGAAAAACGAGCTTACGCCGGGCAAGTTCGTGGACTCCACCAAAACGGCGCAGTTCAACTATGAGTACCTCATCGAAGGCACGGTGGAACTGCTGGCCACCTCCGTGGAAGATGGGAGGGTGGCCGGTAAGGCGCTCGTCACCAGCATGGGCAAAGTCAACCAGGATTTCAAATTGAAATACGAACAGGTAGGCTGGGCAAAGGGCATGAACATAGCGGACGAGAAAGTAAAGCAGGCCGTGCTTGAAAAAGCCCGCAAGGCGCTACTTGGCCAATTGCCCGATATTTACAAGAACGGGCAGGACAGGATGGTGGGCGGCTTGGATGAAGTGGGCAGGAGCGCCCACCACAAGCTGTTCCCCTACCGGGTAAAGGTCTTGGAGGCCACCGAAGTCAAAGGCGACAAGGCCAAGACCTTGAAAATCGAGGCAGGCACTGCTTTCGACCTGATAAAAGGCGACGAACTGATGCTATACACCCTCAAAGAAGTGGCCACCGGGGGCAAAACCTATGAACGCTTTGAGCTGTTGGGGAGGGCTGCCGCAGCGAAAATCGGCGAAAAAGACGGCCTTTTTGATGTCGAAAAAGGAAAAACACCCGTGCTGGAAGCCCTGAACGCCAAAAAGACCGTTTACGCAAGCCCCGAAAAGCCCTACACCATTTCAAAGGCCACGGAGGGGCTTAACCTCGCCATCGCCGCCTTTGTGACGCCTAGTTCCTTTACCAAAAAACACCGGGAGGACACTTACCGACAGCTGCGCTTCAAAACCATGAGCAAACAAGGCTATACCCTGCTGGAACGGGAGAACCTGTCGGCGCTCAACGCCGAAAAAGAGCTGCAAAAGCAGGACAAGTTCATTGACAAGGCCGTCATCGAACAATACAAGGCCATCGGCGCCGACCTGCTGCTGGAGGTCATTTGCGACAATTTCCTGAACAACGTAAAGCCAAGCTTGGAGATTGGCGTACGGGCGGCCTCCGCCAGGGTCAGCTTCGATTACCTGTTCCGTTTGGTTTCCGTGGAAACGGGCGAAATCCTGGGCGAAAAGAAAATACCTTTCTCCAAATATTACAGCCACACAATGATGGAGCAGGACCCCGTTCTTGCGCAGTACAACAAGGATGCAAACATTGGCCCCCAGATTTTCATCGAAGATGCCTTCAAGCACTTGACCATCAACCCTACCGAGTTCTTGGATGAAATGCTGCCGCCCCGAGTGCAAGTGGTGGAGGTGACCGATGAGAAAAAGGGCCGTGCCGACGAAGTACTCTGCGTCGGTGATTTCGATTTCAAGTCCCTCGACAAATGGAACGTGGTGCGCAAAAAACTGATAAACGTGGATGGACAGGAACTCGTCCGCTTCGAGCCTATCGGGATGGTGTCATTCCGGGAGTCGGAGGGTGCGGGCGTGGTCAATGCCAAGGTAAAGGACGGCGGAGAGCAAATCATGGCCGCCATGAAGGCCGGGGAGACGCTCTACATCATGGACAAGCCCAACTGGGCCGAGCGGTGGAGCACTTCTTACCTTTACAAGCATGGGTATTGACAGAAAAGGAGGCTCTGCAATTGGACTTCCGTTCTGACGATTATTGGGAGACTTCAAAAGCACAGACCTCGTGGCAACCGACAGCCCAGTCTTCACTGGAAACTATGGAGCGATGCACGGTAGGGAGAATACGGCCTGTATTTATGAAAACTTTGTCCCACCTAGGGCGGTTGGGCGGGATTTTTTACCTTGCGGGCGCAACAAAACGACCAAGCACATGCGATTTGTAAAGTTTCCTTTCGATGCCGTTAACCGCCCGCCCCAGGTGCCGCTTTCAGAAATCGGCACTACAAAAGCAATTGCAAACGCTCGATATTATGGCCACCCCTGCAAGCCGACATCCTGTGCGCCTGTAAAACCTGTACCATGCCAGTAAGACAAGCAGTCAGCTATTTGAAATTAATTGTGATTTACGTTTTTTACAATTACTTTTTAAAGGTGTTTTTTCATTTGCTGTACCCCATAGTTTATGCAAATAGTCTTAACAACATAAAAAGAGCGTT
>JALOMF010000151.1 GCA_025455635.1 Saprospiraceae bacterium
GAGCTTGAACACATCGGCCAGGTCGTACAGGGTTTCGGGAAGGCTCGTCAGTTGTTCCTTGTCGTGGTAAATGCGGTACAGCCGGTAGAGTTCGCCGAGGCGCTCTTTCATCAGTTCCTTCAGCTCGATGATGCCCCGGCCACAGGCGAGGCAGATGCCGATTTCGAGCACGACCCTTATTTTGAAAAACTCTTGGCTGTTGAATTTTTCTTTCAGTTCTTCGATGCTTGGACATGTCCCTTTTTCACGGAACTGTTGGTTGTAAAAAAAGTCGTGGTAAAGGTGGTGCCGCTCCAGGCCCCTTGGCTTGTAGGTGTCATTGAAAATATCGCTGACCTTCTTGAACAGGTCTATTGAAATATCGGTCAGGGATTTGGGTGTTTTATCCCCTTGTTTCAAGAATGCCGTGGGCAGCAGCTGAAGCTTGCCATTGTCTTCCTCGCCTTTCCTTTCACAAGCGTTTTTCATGGCTTTTCGCTCGGCGGATGTGTTGTCGAAAATACGGGGCAATTCGTCATAGACGATGCTGTAGAGCTTGATGCGTTTGGCATTGGCTTCTATGATGGAGTTGAACTCGATGCTTTCCAGGTTGAATCCGACAGTAATCAGGTTGACCCGCTCCAGCCTTGGGGCGTTGGGGTCGGATTTGAGCTGGCCCCCCAACAACTGACTGAGCAGCACCTGCATATCGTCGGGCAGGTCGAAGTAGTGGTTTTTGGTAAAACGCAGCGAGCTTTTGTGGCTGATGGTGCCGTGGGGCTTGATGTAGAGGGGTTTTTTGAGCCTGCCGTCCACCACGATTTCGGAGATGTCCATGCAGTGGCCGTCGGAGAAAATCTCGTGGTAGCTGCCCCGGCCCATCTCTTCCTTGATGCTCTGGTCGAGCATTTCATCGAAATTGAAATTGACGATGATGTCAATGAAACTGTGCTTGAAAAGGTGCGCCATCACCTCGTAAAACATGGAAGGGGCATGGCGGACGTTGAAAATATCGTGGATGACCGTGCGGATTTCCTGTTCCCGGAAGAAGTGGGTGAGCAGCAGCAGGAAGCTCTCGAAATCGAACCTGGCGTCGAGAATCCAAGAAAGGTCTTTGTCATTTTTCTTGGGGATTTCGCCCATCCTGTTGGCCAAGATGCGCTCGGCCTCTTCCTCGAACTTGTCGCTGAAGGCTTGGTTGGCGTCGAGCAGACTGAGCAGTTTGAGGCGTTTCAGCACCTCGGCCTTGGTTTCCTTCCCCAAGGGGATGGAGCGGAAGGCATCGTAGGAGGCACCGGAGCCTATGACAAGGATATTGCGGCATTTCTGCCAATCGCCTCGGGTCTGATGGAGGGCATCGGGGTCATGGAAGATGTTTTGCTTGACTTCCTCTTCGTTGTCGATGCCAGCCACGAGGTAGCCGTCCTTGTAGGTTTCACCAAAGGACACGGTCATGTAATTGTAGGCCAGTTCCGTGGCGATGTCCTTGATAAAAGTATCGTAGCTAACGCAAGATTTGGGTCTTACCTTTTTTTGCTTGCCACCGTTTTCGAGTGATTTGTTCGTTTGTTTGTCCATGTTTCCTGTTTGTGTTGGTTGGTGTGTCGTGCGTTGGTCGTTATTGGTGCAAATAAAAAGGTGACACCTTACCCGAAGGAGTCACCTTTGCTTGCAAATGATTTACAGATCCGGAGCTGAGAGGGCTTCATGCGATAGTCGTTTGGTATGGCGGTGAAGGTATCGTGATTTTTTTAAAAATGGATATACCTACAATTGTTTTTGGGCAGTTTTTGGGCTTTGCTTTTTTAAAATAAACAACCAAACCCCCAACCCTTTCAACACAACCCAATAAATCAAGCCAATTTGCCCGCATTTCCCCCGTTTGCTTGAACCATTCCGCCGACCGATTGTCATGGCTCGGATGTATTTTCATCCAAACCAGCCAGCATCCACCATACCATGCAAACATACCTTTTAGGCTCCGACAACAGCATCCTGATACTGCTCATCCTCCTCAACGTCGTGCTCACCGTGGCGATGGGCTATGTCTTCTACCGCATCCTGACCTCGAAAAAGCAGGCGGAAAGTGATTATCCGTTGCCGTGAGGAAAATTAGGCAAGCTTTTATAGATGAACGCATTTGAAATTGATGGCAGTCACCATCGTCCCGATAGGAATCGGGAGGAGGGGTTGTCAAACACCGATGTTCCGGAACGCCGGGGTTTGATAACCCCTCCTTTCGTTAATGACTGCTGTTGGCAAAATGTGTTCATCAAATTTATTGTAGAGTAGTTTAACCTGCGCTATATTTACCAGCAAATAAAATATGAACTCATTACAATGAAAAAATCCAACACGCACAGATTATTTCCACTTCTGCTCCTATTACTAGCGGTTTCCTGCAAAAAAGACTGCCCTGCTCCCGGCCAGTTAGCTGAAACCCCGAATGCGTCTTTTGAAGGAATACCAGCGCAAGGCACTAATCCCGATGATTTTAATCTCAACAGTTGGAAGAACTGCGGCTTTCCTGGCCAAACACCGCCTGAAATCCACCCCGGTGAAGGGGAAGGCTTTTTCGGGGTGACCACATTGCCCTATGATGGTGAAACTTACCTCGGTTTGGTTGTCAGGGACAATGACACGTGGGAAGCGGTAGGCTCGATGCTGGGCACGCCATTGGTCGCCAATCAGCAGTACAAATTCAGTATTGCAGCATGCCGCTCGGATGTTTACCAGCTTCTTGGAAATCAAGTAAGTTCATTCAGATCAGCCGTTCGACTTCGGATTTGGGGCGGCAATGATTTTTGTGCTGATGAGGAATTGCTGGCACAAAGCGAAACAGTCACCAATACCGAATGGGAATTGTTAAACTTCACAATAAAGCCGTCCAAGCAGTTACAATATGTCAAATTGGAAGCGTTTTATAAAGAAGGATCTCTATTTCCATATAACGGGAACATCCTACTCGACAAAGCTTCGGCATTTGAGCCATTTTAAGTGGATATGGCCGCTATTTATCTGTGAGGTTTTTTTAGGAAGATCCAATCAGCAATTACAAGTTTTCCATCCCCGCCAAATACCCCTCCGCCTGCTCCAGCGCTGCCGCCCGAGCCTCGCTGCTCATCTTGTCCCAAGTGCGATAGACCATGCCGATGCGGGGATTGCGCTCCAGCCGCTCCCGGTGGCGGTCATGGAAATGCCAGTAAAGGCTGTTGAACGGGCAGGCCCGCTCGCCCGTGCGCAGGTCTTTTTTGTAGTGGCAGCCTTCGCAGTAATGGCCCATTTTGTGGATATAGGCCGCCGAGGAGCAGTAAGGCTTCGTGCCCACGATGCCCCCGTCGGCGAACTGGCTCATGCCACGGGTGTTCGTGATTTCCACCCATTCGATGGCATCAATGTAGATGCCGAGGTACCAGGCGTCCACGGCGTCGGGGTGGATGCCGGCCAGCAGGGCAAAGTTCCCCGTGACCATCAAGCGTTGGATGTGGTGGGCGTAGGCATGGTCGAGGCTCTGGCCGATGGCGTGGCGCAGGCAGGCCATTTTGGTCTGGCCCGTCCAGAACCACGAGGGCAGCGGGCGCTCGTTGCTAAAATAATTCAGCTGCGCAAAATGGGGCATCTTCGCCCAATAAACGCCCCGCATGAACTCCCGCCAGCCGATGATTTGCCGCACGAACCCCTCCAACTGCGAGATGCTGATGGCCGCTGGTCGGCGCTGCCACTCGGCCACGGCTCGCTGCACCACTTCGAGCGGGGAGAGCAGCTTCACGTTCATCACGAACGAAAGCCGGGAATGGTAGAGCGCCCAATAGTGCGGCGTCATCGCATCCTGAAAGTCGCCGAAATGCGGCAGCAGGTTTTCGCAGAAATAGTCGAGCAGCTGCAGGCCCTCGGCCCTCGTCACCGCCCAGCCGAAGTCGTCAGCATCCACCCGCCCGATGGTCTTCACGCCTTGGCTTTCCAGCAGTTGCACGAGGTCGGACACGTCCCTGCGGAACAGCAGCGGCGGGGGCGGCACGTGCTGTTTCGGCATTTTTTGGCGGTTGTCGTGGTCGTAGTTCCACTGGCCCGTGGTGGGTTGGTCGCCGTCCATGAGCACGTCGTACTTGCGGCGCATGGCCCGGTAGAACGACTCCATAAGGTAGTTCTTTTTGCCAAAAAAGTCCCGCAGCTCGTGGCGGCTGGCCATGAAATGCTCCGTGTCGAAGGCTTGACTGGGGTAGGGCAGTGCTTCGCAAAACTGGCGCAATTGCTCATCGAGCCGCCACTCGTCGGGCAGCAGGTACTCGAAGCGCTGGCAGCCGTGTTTTTCGAGGAGGAAAAGCAGGTTCCCCGGCAGCGACTGGCGGTTGTCGGGGTGGTCGAGCGTCAGGTACTCGACTTGGTGGCCCCTGCTCCGCAGCTCCTCGGCGAAGGCCCGCATGGCGAGGAAAAAGCCGATGACCTTCTGCACGTGGTGCGAAGCATAGTCGGTCTCTTGCCGCATCTCGAAGAGGCAGTAGATGACGGAATCGTCGGTTTTTTCAAACCAAGAATGGGTGGCGTTGAGTTGGTCGCCAAGTACCAACCGCAGTGTTTTTACCATTTAAAAGCTGGTTGAAAAGCCCGCTTTCAGGCCAAGCGTTCACCGTAGTACAGTGTTGCCAATCCGATGACTAAGCATGGAAGCAGGCAAAATTGAAACGCCATCGGAAAGCCCACCATGACCAATGCAGAAATGATATAAAGAACGAACCCAGCGCCATATTTCAACATCCGCTCCAATCCGTTCATCTGCCTTGTCTTCGTGACGATAAAATAGGGTATGAAAAAACTGGCCAAAATTCCGCCCAACCGGCTATTGAGGTTGGCCTCGGAGTCAAGCGTCAAGTAGCCGATGACCGTGATGACCGAAAGGTTGAGGATGACCAAGAAAAAGCCATTAACGAGTACGGTACTCCATTTTGTGATTTTTAAAGTTTGCATGTTGAATTAGTTTTGATGAAAAGTTAAAGGTAAAACTAAGAAAGCTTGCAATTTAGCGCTTCTTTTGCCAATTTTTAACTTCCTTTGATGGTGTCGAGCTTAATACCGTTTCAGGTTTCTTAGCACCCCTACACTTATCGCTGCAATACTTCACTTCGTCCCAGCAGCGCTCCCATTTTTTGCGCCAGCTAAAAGGTCGTTGGCACACGGGGCATAGCTTGGTGGGCAGGTCGGCTTTCTTTTTCATATCGATTTACCGAACCATGAAAACCGTAAATGGTTTTGGCGGTCAATTCTTCTTTTTCAAGAACTCATACCCCCCCAGCGTAGCCCCCCACACCTGCTTTCCCTCGGCATTGAAGCCTTGGTCCCAGCTCACGATTTTGTCGGGATGGATGGTCACCTTGGAGGTGGCATAGCTGGCGCCCCGCAGTTCGCTAGGGCAAGTCTTGTCGCCCGTGGCCCCGCTGAACAGCTTACCGTCTTTCCTCAGCACGACCTCGCAGCCCGCCTTCAGCTCGATGCCGTCGAGGGCCAGCTCCTCGAACTTTTCGGGCGTTTTCCAGGCATTCACATACTCCTTCTCCGCCTTGATGGTATAGACATGGCTGACGAAGGTCTGCGCATCACGCTGCTCCAGTTGATAGACCCGCTGGCGGTAAGGCTTGCCTGGGTTGGCGGTCACGGCCTGCTCCACGTATAGCCAATGCCCCTCCCGCTTGGGCCAAATCGGGTACATGTGCAAGCTGATGTCGAAATAATTCGTATCCCGTGCGGCTTGGGCGGCGGAACTAAAACTGCCCGTCATGGCCTCCCGCAGCAGGAGCAAGTCCTTGTCGGCTTTTGATTTTTTTGAAACGGCGCAGGCCGAAAGCAGGCCAAGGCCAAGCACCACGAACAAGTTGATTTTCATGACAATAGATTGGATTTGATGAAGCGCAAAGATGCCCAAACCACACCGTTTTCAGGCACCACCAAGGTGTTCGGCTCAATTCATCGTCACGCAATTGGCCAGTACCCAGCCTTCTTTTTTGTTGTTCAGCTGCACCTTGTACCATTGCGGCACGTCGTAGGATTTGCCAGCCTCGTCCGTCATCTTCGTCTCCATGATATATACGGTTTCGTAGCGCTTCAAGTCCGAGGTCTTGGCCGCATTGGCCGTGGGGCTGGCTTGCAGCGCCGCCTTGTCACGGGAGACGTAGCCAGACACGTACTGGTTGTTCCCAATGACGCCCACCCTCGCATTGGGCGGACTTTTCTTGGTCGGCTTTTCTTTGGGCGCAATGGACGATTCCACCTTGGCAGTGGCGGTGTCGGGGCTTGGTGCCGGGGCTTCGGGCACCGGAGCCGGAGCGGCAGTTTCCGCTTGGGCGGCTTGGGTGCTTTGCTGGGTTTCCGGCTCGTTGCTGGCGCAACTGGCGAGCAAAAACAGGCTGCAAATGACAGTAGGAATCAAGTTGATTTGGCGCATAATGGTCAATTTGTAATTTTAAGTTTCTTTCTGGGCCGTAAATTTAAGGTACTTCGTGATTTTGTGTAGGTAAACACATATCTGTGTAAAATTGCTGGGCTAATGAAGGAGCAATGATTTTCCGATTTTGCAGCGTCCTCTTGGGAGGCCGGGTTATCAAACCCGGCTGTTCCGGAACACCGGGGTTTGATAACCCCTCCTCCCGATTCCTATCGGGACAAAAATGCCTGCTATTAAATTCAAAGTCATTCATTTAAAATAAAAATACCCGCACGAAATCACGAAGAACCATTGAGTTTGTTCTCGGGTATTCTCCCTTCAAATCCCATTAAAGCCCCTCCGACAAGACGCCCCAAGCCGAGTATTTCCAGTGAACGTCCCCAAGGCTAAGGCAAGGAACGCAATTCGGCCAAGGGCGATTACCTGCTTTTCGGCCCATCTTTCCCAAGCCCCGGTCGCTTCAGATTCCTGGATTTGGCGTATTTTTGCCCCTCCATGCGCAAAACCATTCAATCCTATGAACATGCATCGCTACTACCTGCCCGTATTGTTATTTATCTCGATTGCCAACCTTGGCACGGCACAAAACCTGAGCATAGACATGTCGCCTGAGAAGGAATTAATCCGGTACATGCACTTCCTTGGCCATTTGGCTTCTGACAAAACCGGCCACCTGGTCAATTATTACCTATTGAAGGGCTACGGGCATTTCGATACCACGCACGTCGTCGAGAAATACGACCCTGATTTCAATCTCCTGTTTTCCAAAGAGTTGAAATTTGACACCAAGAAGGCCAAAACGGTATCCCTCCTCAACATGAAAGACCGCTTGGCCTGGGTAACGGAAGACCACAGCACCGACAAAGGTTCCGCCGAGTTCTCGGTGGCCCATTTTGACTTCGATGGCACCATTGGCAAAAAAGTCCCCATCACCAAGATTGGCGTAATGAGCAAGTTAGACATGCCGACCCCGTATTTGACCCTGTCCGGCGACACCACCGATTTTTTATTGGCGCTCAAGTCTTCCAGCTTGAAAGGCGGCGACGATTTTATGTTCAGGCTGGTGGTCATGGATGAAAACTTGCTGCCGAAATGGAACAAGGACGTGCTCATTGACACCAAGCACGAGCGGTTTAAAATCCTGAAATGGGTGCTCGCCGACAACGACGATGTTTATGTATTGGCCAAGATATACAACGGCAATCCCGACAAGGAATTTAAAAAAGCAGATGGCGAGAAACTGCCCAATTACAAGCTATCGGTGTACCATTTCTCCAAAAACCATGACGGCTACAGGGCGTATGACATTAAACTAAAGGAATCCTTTGCAAAAGGCGGCATAATTGGGCTGAACAGCAACCAAGAACTATTTACCATCGGGTTTTATGCACATGAGTTTTTCGGCCCTATCGTCGGCGTATTTGCCAATATACTGGATGCCAACACCGGGGAAGTCCTGCAAAGCGATATGCACAAATTTACCATTGCCGAGAAAAAAGCAATGGGCGAAGCCAATATTGCCTCCGATAAAAGCGGCAATGAAGGCTTGGACCCCGATTTTGGCTTTCGCAGCGTCTATCTGTGGAGCGACGGTACGGTGCTGGCCAATGCAGAGGAAAATTATTCCAGGGTACATAGCACAACCAGGAGCAGTTCCTACCGGGCATTTTACAGCAAAGACATCATATCCATTATCATGGGCAAGGATGGCAAAATCGAGGACATCACCGTGATACCAAAGCGAACGGTAACTTGGAACACCAATTACTACAACAGCTTTCACTCCCTTTTATACAATGGCAATGCCTATTTTTTCCATAACCTAAGCAACCATGATTTTGGGAAAACACCCGACGAGGAACACAGCTTTAATATAGGCGTAGATGATATGGCGGCGGTCGTGTCAAAAGTAGATGGTTCGGGTAAAATAACCAAGCAAAAACTCCTGACCAGCGACGATATGGATATGTTGTTCATGCCCATCCATTGCAGCACAATAAGCGAGAACAAGCTCTTTTTTATGGTGCAAAGACGCCCGAAGATGTTCAGTGCCTTTAAATTCAAAATGGGGGTAATTACGGTGAAATAGCGCCCATCCACCCAAAAAAAAGGTTCTTCGTGATTTCGTATGGGTAAATTAGTATAGCGCATCTATCATCCCTGAATTTCGGGACAGGCTTTGTAACCTGCTATTTTAATGGCAGGGGCTGGCAACCACCTCCAATTCTCATCTAACTTCTTTACAAAACATCAGCATTTAC
>JALOMF010000152.1 GCA_025455635.1 Saprospiraceae bacterium
TGCAGTCAATCGTGCCATCGGCGAGGCCGGCTTGCAGGGCCTCCATGTCCGATAGTTCCCGGATGGGCGGCATCACCTTCCAATTTGGGTCAAATTCACTGAGCAAATGGTCGTCGCAGGCAAGGTTCATGGCAGCCACCGAGGCCGTCACTTGCAGCCCCTGTGCCTTGGCTTCCCGCACCAATTGTACCGAGCCAGCCGTCGAGATGTTCAGCACATGGAGGCGTGAACCCGTGTATTCCGCAAGGTAAATATCCCGCCGGAGCATCAGTTCTTCGGCCAAAGCGGGCACGCCCTTCAGCCCCAGCGAAGTGCTCATCGTGCCCTCGTGCATCTGGCCGCCGGGGGCCATCGAGCGGTCGTGGGGGCGGTTGAGGATGACCCCGTCGAAGGGCTTCACATACTGCAAGGCTCGCAGCATCAGGCCGCTGTCTTGTAGCGGTTTTTTTCCATCGGAAAAGGCTACTGCGCCCGCTGCCTGCATATCGTACATTTCGGTGAAGTCCTTGCCCGCACAGTCCTGCGTGACAGCTCCGATGGGCAAAAAATCAACGAGGCTGGCCACCGAGCGGCTGCGCACGTACTGAATCTCGGATTTGGAGTGGAGTGCCGGGACGGTGTTGGGCAGGCAAGCAATGGCCGTGTAGCCCCCCGCTGCCGCTGCTTTTCCTGCGGACGAAAAATCTTCCCGGTGCTCATGGCCGGGGTCGCCGATGAGGGTACCCAGGTCGAGCCAACCGGGCGATACGCAGGCCCCTTTGGCATCAAAAACAGTGGCCGTGCCAGCCGAAAGCCCAGTGCCCAGCGAGTGAATCTTGCCGTTTTCGATTAAGATGTCCGTCTTGGCACCGTCGTGCTTTGAGCTGGGATGCACGAGGGTTGCGTTTTTTATCAAAAGTTGCATGAAGGCGATTTGTGCGCAAAAATAGTTGGCTGTGCCGAAAAATGGGAAGGAATGTCAAGCGGGTTCCTCGACAGGCTCCTCTTCCGATTCGGGGTTGTGCTTGAGCACCCGCTCGTAGAACTTGGCGGATTTCTCGCTGAGTACGCCAGCATCGAAATTGATGTTCTGCAAAATGTCAAGCAGGATGTTGATACGTGCCTCCGTCTCGAAGAACTTGTTGACTATCACGATATTACGATTCTCTACGATGCAGTAGCCAGCATTGAAATTCCCCTTTTCGTACCGAATCACATAGCCCAGCTCCTGAAACAGTACTTCCAATTTTTGCAATGAATGCTTGGTCAGATTTATCATGTCGGTATTGGTCTTTTTTTGCGCAAATATGAGAAAAATCGAAGCCACATCACCCTTTTCTCTACAAACTATTCAACTACGATTTTAAAATAAATCAATTCTAAATTTTAGATTTTTATTAAAAATCAAACTTTATTTACACCAGAACTTGATAATACCTGAATTATATTGTATATTCGCCTCGTTCACTTTTCTTTCACTTCTAAAATCATTGCCACATGAAGACACACAGCCGTGAAATCTTGATTTATTACAACCCGGAATCGAGCAACGACCGCAAGACCATCGCACATGCCCAAAGCTTGACGCCACATATCCGCACTTTTTCGTTTTTGCAAGCCCCCTCATCTGGCACCAGTTGGCAGCAGATACTCAGCGCACTAGACCTCCACCCGAAGGAACTGATGAACAAAGCCCACCCATATTATCAGCAAAATATTCGAGGTAAATCTTTCGGCGAGCAAGATTGGCTCAACGTAATCATGCACAACCCTTCCCTACTCAAGGCCCCCATCGCCATCAGGGGCAGCAAGGCCGTGCTTTGCAGCAACGCCACCGATATTTACAAGCTAACCTCCGGCGAAGCTGTCTCGATTTTTTAAAAATCACCGCCCGCCTTGTTTCCAAACGGTTGAGATTCACTAATTTTGATGGTGAAATGAAAGACGGAGCAATCCGTCTTTTGTTTTTTTGGGAAAAAAACGGCCCAATGCACTAACTATCAAACAATTAGCAATTCAAGATTTCACTATGGCAACCTTTGAGATTGAAGGCAAGCTCCTCCGCAAATTCGACGCTGAAAGCAAATCGGCCTCTTTTCAGGCACGGGAATTCGTCATCGAAGTGCCCGACGGCAACTATCCACAGTACATCAAATTCCAGCTGACTCAAGACCGTTGCGCCGCCATTGACCCGCACAAGGAAGGCGAGCAAATCAAGGTTCACTTCGACCTGCGTGGCCGGGAGTGGCAAGGCAAGTATTTCACCAACCTCAATGCCTGGCGAATCGAAAAGGCGGGAGGTTCAACTGCCGCACCGCCACCCGCTGCCGCCAGCAGTGACTTCGACTTCCCTGCCGCCAGCGACGAGCCTGCCCACGTGAACGAGGACTTGCCGTTTTAGCAAAAAAGAAAAAGACCCAGCGGGCACACTGCACCGACAAGTTTTGCTGCTTTGCCGTACCGCTGGGTCTTTTTCATTTATCAATGCACGAACTTCGCCGCTAGCCGTTTCCCGTAGGCATCCTCCAGCCAGAACTCCAGCCCCACCCCACCTTTTTTCTGAAAAAACTCCACTTTAAGGGGATGCGCCCCTTCCTTTAGCGCCAAGCTCACTGGCACGTCCTTCATGCCGTGGATGCCGTCGTTGTCTATCACCACTTGCCCATTGAGGGTCAGGCGGGAGCCATCGTCGGAGCGGAGGTGCAGGGTGTAGGCCCCTGTGGCGGGCACCACCAGGCCGCCCTCGAACACCACGCCGTAATCTTCTTTGTCTTCCATCCTGTCCAGTGTCAACTCGTTGGTCACAAACGTTCTCACTGGTGTTAGCTTCGCAAAATCGGGCAGCACGTCCCACGATCCGTGATAGATTTTCGCCGAAAGGCCGTCCGCCTTACCGGTCTTTCCCTTGGGCGATAGCGCCTTGGTTTTGGTGAAAACATAGCGCTGCTCATGGCTCATGACGCTATCGGGCCACGAAGCTCGGCACACGATGGTCGTTGTATTTTTCAGTGGGATGGGCGCTGTGTATGCTAGCCAGGTCAATGGCCCTTTGTCTTTCTCGATGGCGTATTGTATCACCGCACCCGACTTCATGGCCACCAGTTCCACGTCCATTTTTTTCACAAAAACATAAGTGGAAGTGGTCGGTTTCGGCGGCATTTGGCCCTGGTGGGTCAGTTTCACGAGCGCAGGGTCCATTTTCACCACCTTGCGGTCGTAGGTCATCAGGCCGTTGTTCTCGGTCTCCACGTCGCTCACTTGGGTATAAACGGCGGCACAAAGCCCGTCCCGTTTCACCATCGGCCAGAGCTGGCGGTACAGTTCCTCATAGCGATTTAGCAGCGCCTCCGGCGTTTCGATTTGCTGGTAGCCCCAGCCCTCGGTCGTCCACTGGTGGCCAGCCACGTTGAGGCCAAGCCCGCCGAACTCGCCCAGCACAGCGGCCCTGCCGTCGGTCACTTTGGGTGCTGCCGGGCCGGGGTATTCGTGGATGTCCAGCACGTCGCCCACCCCGGCGTCAGTCCAGCCGCTGGCGTTGTTGACGAGGCGGGTGGGGTCCCACTCCTTCAGTTTTTCCACGTAGTCGGGGGTATCGTGCTGGCCCCAGCCTTCGTTGAAGGGCACCCACATCACGATGCTGGGGTGGTTGTAGAGTTGGTCAACCATTGCCTTCATTTCCCACCGGAACTGTGTTTTGTCTTCCTCGGTAATGGGGTTGGCGCTCGGCATGTCCTGCCAAACGAGGATGCCCATGCGGTCGCAGTGGTAGTACCAGCGGGCCAGTTCCACCTTCACGTGCTTGCGTATCATGTTGAAACCCAGCGACTTAATTGTGTTCAAATCGTGGAGCATGGCCTCCTCGGTGGCTGGGGTGTAGAGGCCGTCCGGCCAAAAACCTTGGTCGAGCGGGCCAAGCTGGAAGACGGGCTTGCCGTTGAGCAGCAGCCGGTTCACGCCGTTTTCGTCGGGGCCGAGCTTGATGCTGCGCAGGCCAAAATAGCCTTTCACCTTGTCGGTGGGCTTGCCGTTGGGGCCTTCCAGCATGATTTCGAGTTCGTATAAAAATGGGTCTTCCAAGGTCCAGCGGCGGCCCTCCTTCACGAAGAGCATGAGGGGCGCCCCTACCTTGCCCGTGGCCTCGGTCAGCACCACGCCATCCTTCAATATCCTGGCCACGACCTTCTGGCCGTTCATGTCCCCTTCCGTTTGCACCCGCACGATGACCCTGTTTTTCTCGATTTGGGGTTCTGCCTTGTACGATTTGATGAAGGTCTTGGGCACTGGCTCCAGCCACACCGTTTGCCAGATGCCGCTGGTGGGCGTGTACCAGATGCCGCCGGGGTTGAGGTGCTGCTTGCCTACGGCCTGCGGGCCAGCATCGGTGGGGTCGGTTACGTGCACGGAGATATTGACGGTCTGCCCCGGTTTTGCGTAAGCGGAAATATCGAAGAAAAATGCGTCGTAGCCGCCCTTGTGCTCGCCTACTTTTTCGCCGTTCACGAAGAGCTTGGTGTGCCAATCGGAAGCGCCGAAGTGCATCAGAACCTGCTGCCCTTGCCAACGGCTGGGGATGGTGAACTTGCGGGTATAGACCATGACCTGCGTTGGCTCCACCCGCCAGCCACAGCCCGACAGTGCCGATTCGACGGGGTAAGGCACTAGGATTTTGCCCTGTTTCACGGGCTTTCCAGTGGCTTGGTCGAGGAGGTTGATGTCCCAGAGGCCGTTCATGCTCATCCAATCGGTGCGGGTCATGCTGGGGCGAGGGTACTCCGGCAGCGGTGATTCGGGGTTCACCTTGTCCGTCCAAGGCGTGGTGAGCGTACCCGTTACTGGCTTCCACCTGCCAGTTTGGGCTATGCCCGTAACTTGTTGAAAAACAAAGATTAGCGTAAATAAAACGGACAGCTTGCGTAGTGTCATATCCCTAATTTTTATGGTGAATTTCTGGCGAAGGTATTTAGATTTGCAAATCCGAGTTACGGAGTACAAATGCAAGATGTTGCTTCTTGGTAGTTAAAATAGCCTACCGAACCTTAACTTTACCAAATCAACACGAAAAAAGAACCACGAAATGAACTTGAAAAAAATCCTTTGGCTAACGACAGCCATTACAATATTGATAAAAGCTAATCTGGCCGCCCAAAGCGTACCCGCCCCCGCCCCAGCGCAGACCCAACCGATTTTGATAAAAAACGCCACTGCCCACCTCGGCAACGGGCAAGTCATCGAGAACAGCTACGTGGCCTTCGAGCAGGGCAAAATCACCTTTGTGGGCAGTGCCACGGTGGGCAAGGGCTTTCCCGGCCACCTCGAAATTGACGCCACGGGGAAGCACCTCTACCCCGGCTTCATCGCTCCCGACACCGAGCTGGGCTTGCAGGAAATCGAGGCCGTGCGGGCCACTGCCGACGCCTCCGAAATCGGGCCGCTGAACCCCAATATCCGTTCCATCATCGCCTACAACACCGACTCGGAAGTGACCCCGACCGTGCGCACGATGGGCGTGCTGATGGCCGAGGTGACGCCACAGGGAGGCCGTATGCCCGGCCAGTCGAGCATCGTGCAGCTCGATGCTTGGAACTGGCAGGACGCCGCCTACGCCACCGATTTTGCCATGCACCTGAACTGGCCTAACGCCGCCCGGTTCAACTGGCGGGAAGGCCGGATGGAGAAAAACGAGGAGTTCGAGGCGCAAATCAGGGAACTGGACGACTTCTTCCAACAGGCCAAAGCCTACGGCGAAAACCCAACGCACAGCTCGAAAAACCTGAGGTTCGAGGCCATGCAGGGGCTGTTCGACGGCACAAAAAAACTGTTCATCCACTCGGACGACGCCCCGGCCATGCAGGAGGCCGTCCTGTTTGCGGAGCGCTTCCACCTGAAGCCGACCATCGTCGGTGGCCGGGATGCTTGGATGGTGACCAATTTCCTGAAGGAGCACGATGTGCCCGTCATATTTGCCACCACCCACCAACTGCCCGCCCTTGAGGACGATGATATTGACCAACCCTTCAAGACGCCAGCCGTCTTGCAGGCAGCTGGGGTGCGCTGGTGCTTTGCGCACGGCGGCTTCTGGCAGCAGCGCAACCTCGCATTTCAGGCTGGCCAAGCAGTGGGTTTTGGGCTGCCCTACGAAGATGCGGTGAAGGCACTCACCGGCAGCACCGCCGAGATTTTAGGTATTGGAAAAAAAGTGGGAACCATCGAAGTGGGCAAGGATGCCACCCTGTTCGTGAGCGAGGGCGATGCGCTCGACATGCGCACCAACAAACTGACGAAAGCATTCATCCAAGGCCGTGACATCAGCCTTGACAATAAACAGGAAGCGCTTTACAGGCGGTTTCAAATGAAATACAAGGCTAGGTAAGTGTGAGGCGTGAATCGTGAGTCCATGGCAGGCAGGGTGCATCTAATTTTCGAGCTTCGCTTTTGGCAAAACAAGCGAAAAAGTGGCGCCTTGCCCCAAGGCTGATTTGACTTGAATGGTGCCGCCTAGCCGCTTCGCAATTTTCTGGCAAATGGCCAAACCGATGCCCGTGCCCTCGTACTCGCTCTTGTGGTGGAGCCGTTTGAAAATCTCAAAAATCTTGGCCTGGTTTTCTTCTGAAATGCCGATGCCGTTGTCGGTCACATGAATCGTGTTCGCATCGGGCGTCTCCTCGGCAGTGACTTTGATGTACGGCTGCTTGCCGGGCTGCACGAATTTTATTGCATTGGCAAACAGGTTTTGGAACAATTGGACGTAGAGGTGCTGCGTCCCCCGCAGCACTGGCAAATTGCCGGTTTCGATGACCGCTTCCGTCTCAATTATCCTGATTTTCAGGTTGGCCATGCTCAAGGTCACAACTTCGTTGATTTCCACATCTGTAAACTCCTCCTGCGACTGGTTGATGGTCGAATAGCGCAGCAGCCCATCCAGTAGGTCGTTCATGCGGCGAACGCCCTCACCTACGTATTTGAAGTACTCGTGGTCTTCGTACTTGAGGTGCGGCTTCGCCAGTTTGTGGATGACCTGCGTGAAAGAACCTATCATCCGCAGCGGTTCTTTGAGGTCGTGGCTGGCAATGTAGGCGAACTGCCGGAGGTCGTCATTGGCCCGCAACAGCTCTTCGTTTTGCTTCGCAATCCGGTCGCTTTTTTCAATCAACTGCGACTGGTACTCGTTCTCCTTGGTGAGCAGCTCGATTTCTTTTTGCTTCTCCCGGATGGCATGGCGGATTTCCATGTCGAGGTTGTGGCGGGTGCGCTGCAATTTTGCGAAGTCCTCCTGAATCTTGGAGTACCGCTCTTGGTATTCAAAAGCCTGCTCAAACATGCCTTTCTGCTTGAAAATCTTGGCGAGCAATTTATAAGCCTTGATTTCGGCAGTATCGTCTTTTAGGAGCTGTGAAAGTTCGGCGGCCTGCATGGCCAATTCCACGGCGGCATGGCAGCGCTTTTCATGGAAGGCAATCCCAGCCAAATTGAGCATGTTAATCTGTTTGCCATTGACCAGGCTATGTTCATCGAACAGGGCTTGGGCTAGGTTGGCATGCTCGGTAGCTGCCTCAAACTGCTCCAAGGTGATATTGGTGCGGCTCAATTGCGCCAGCGAATAGGCTAGCAGGTCCTTGAAATCGTGCTCTTGGGACAAGCGGTGCGCATTTTCAAAAAAATCGAGCGCCGTTTCAGGCTGGTCGGAAGTCAGGTAGATATTGCCAAGGTTGTTGAAAACAACCGTTTTCGTCTTGGCGTCAATCACGTCATGGTAGTTGCCCAGCACGTTTTCGTAGCGCCGGATGGCCTCTTCGTAATTGTAGAGGTGGGCGTAAAGCGTGCCGATATTGATTTGAATCTGCACCGACATCTCCCGGTAGCCGATGGCATCGCATTTGTCCAGCGCCTCCAGGAAATATTGCATCCCGATTTTGTAATTGGACTTCACGCCGCAGACCACGGCGATATTGCGAAGCGCAATTACCTCTTTTTCGATATCTCCTGCCAGTCGGCTGACTTGCAGCAGTTCCTGGCTCATTTCCAACGATTTGGAATAGTCTTGCCGTAGGATGTTGGCTTGAGAAAACAAGCGATAAAGCTCGCTCAAAAAGTAAGGATTGCTGGACTTGTGGGTTTCTTTCAGCAAATTTTCCAGCTCCTGCGCCTGCTCCAAAGCCAACTGGATATTGTTTTTTGCCAAACAAACATGGCCATAACCGGCGATGGCTTTTACCTGCTGCTCAAGGATTTGGTGCTTCTCGGCGATGTGGTTTGCGGATTGAAAACATTCGCTGGCAAGTTCAAAAGCTTTGCGGTTGAGATGGATTTTTCCTTCGATTATTTGGATTTCGGCTGCTATTTGCGGTTCATTCAGCACAGTGTTGATAGCCTTGGCCTGTCCTAAGCTATGCACGGCTTTTTCATAAAATGAGGCATCGTTCCTGTAATTACCGTTGGTATTGTAAACGTTGGCCATAATGAGGCAGGCATTTGCTAGGCCAACTTGCCCTGACTGGTCGTGCTTGCCGAATCCAAGCGCTATTTGGGCGGTATTCAACGCCTTTTTCAGGTTCCTTCTTCGGTAAAACCGCTGCGAATCTTCCAAAAGCGTATGGAGTTGCTTGCTCATCTGGAATAAAGTTAGAGAAAACCAAGTTGATTAGGGACAACTGATATTGTGAGTATTAATTTTGTTCAAGCC
>JALOMF010000153.1 GCA_025455635.1 Saprospiraceae bacterium
TTCATTCGTATTTAATTCTCTTATTTAAGAAACGTTCTTAGATGAGAGAAATCTTGACAAACTATTTCCTACCTTTGCCTAACAGTCAAAAAACAAATGCTGTAGCAGGCAATTGCCACGGTTTCCAAATGAATCAAACCTCCTCACATAGCCGATTAAAGGTGTACTTGGATACTGCCGAGTCAATGCCCCAAGGCGTCATCTTTCTGGATGGGGAAGGGAACGTGCTCTCCGTCAATCGGCAATTTGCCCAAGCCTTGGGCTACGAGCCTGCCACCTTCCAGCCGAAGACCATCTTTCAGGTCAACCCGCACTTCAATTTCATGGATTGGAAGAAACGCTGGGTCGAGCTGGTGGCCACTGGCCACATGGCCCTTGAGACCGAGCACCTAACCGCTGCCGGACAAACCGTGCCAGTGAGGCTGCACGGCATTTTGCTGGAGCTGGACGGGCAGCAGTACTGCCAAGCCACGGTGCTGGGCGATGCCGACGAGTCGCAGGAAGACCTCTTCCTCGCCCGGTTCTGCCTCGACAACGTGCGGGAGATGATAACTTGGGTGTCGCCGGATGGCTATGTTTTTTACGCCAACAAGGCCGTGCGGGAAGTGCTCGGCTACACCGCCGAAGAGCTGTCAACAATGAAGGTAATAGCGCTGGAACCCGGTTTTACCGAAGAAGACTGGCGCCAAGAATGGCGCCAAGTGAAGCAGGAAGGCTCCCTGGTGCGGGAGGCCCTCAGGCGCACCAAATCGGGCGATGTGATACCCGTCGAGCTGTCGCTGCACTACATGAACTACCACGGCAAGGAATACAAAATGGCCTTTGTGCGCGACATTCGGGCCAAAAAAGCAAGGGAAGAGGCCAACCTGCTCAGCCTGAAGGCCCTCAACGAGACCAGCCAAGTCATCTACTGGATGCTGCACGACGGCAGCCTGGCCTTCGTGAATGACGCTACTTGCGAAAAGTTCGGCTACCAAAGGCACGAACTGATAGGCATGAAAATATACGACATAGAGCCGAGCATCACCCAAAAAGACTGGGAAGCCCGTTGGGCAAAGCTGAAAGCAGCAAAATCACTCGAAATAGACGTTGTGCGCAAAAGCAAATCGGGGGAGAAAATTCCCGTGCGTGTCCACCAGAACTACGTGGCCCACGAGGGCAAGGAGTACAACCTCGTCTTCGCCACCGACCTCCGTGACGAGATAAAACGGGAGACCGACCTACAGGCCAAACTCTCGGAAATCGAGCGGTTGAAAGAGCAGCTGGCGCTCGAAAACACCATTCTGAAAGAAGAAATCCAACTCGACCAGGGCTTCGGCAACATCATCAGTCGCAGCCCCAACTACATGCCCGTGCTCCGGCAAGTGGGACAGGTGGCGGCCACCTCGGCCACCGTGCTCATCCTCGGCGAAACGGGCACTGGCAAAGAGCTGCTCGCAAAGGCCATCCACGGCCTCAGCGACCGGGCACAACAACCCATGGTGAAGGTCAACTGCGCCGCACTGCCCGAAAACCTCATCGAAAGCGAGCTGTTCGGCCATGAAAAAGGGGCATTCACCGGGGCTTTCCAGCGCAAACTGGGGCGCTTCGAACTGGCGCACCAAGGCACTATTTTCTTGGATGAAATCGGGGAAATGAACCAAGACCTCCAAGCCAAACTGCTGCGGGTGCTGCAAGAAGGCGAGTTTGAGCGGCTGGGCGGCACCGAGACCCTGAAAGTGGACGTGCGCATCATCGCAGCCACCAACCGCAACCTGGAGGAAATGGTGGAAAAGGGCCGCTTCCGGGAAGACCTTTTTTACCGCCTCAACGTGTTCCCCATCCTCAATATCCCCCTTCGGGAACGCAAGGAGGACATCCGCCCGCTCGTGCGGCATTTCATCGAAAAATACAACCAAAAGCTGGGGCGCAGCATCGAGGAAATCGCCGAATCCGTGATGAAATCCTTGGAGGAATACGAGTTCCCCGGAAACGTGCGGGAACTCGAAAACCTGATAGAGCGGGCCGTCATTCTCTCCACCGGCAAGAAGCTGGTCGCCGATTTCCAGTTCAAAACCAATAAATCAGGCAAAAAAAACGCCTTCAAAAGCATGGAAGACCTACAGCGTGACCACATCCTCGAAGCGCTGAAGCGGACAAAAGGCAAGGTAACTGGCCCCGGCGGTGCCGCCGAACTGCTCGACATGAACGACAAGACGCTCTATTCCCGCATGATGAAATTCAATATTGGGCGCTTGGATTATGCCGCCTGACCAGCCTCCCCCGCCACACCACGGGGCGAAAGTTGGTGGGCCGACCCTGCCAGCACTCAAAGGCCAATGTCAACAAGGTACCTGATAGTCGGTATTTTCCCAACATCCAAGGGGCAGCGCCCCGTGAGATTTGTAGCGGGCATGATGCCCGGTGGGTTCAAGGGGCAGCGCCCCGGCATATTTAAGGGAGGATATTGCGGGGCGCTGCCCCTTTCGGGTTGGTCACAGTGGCTGGTCGTTTTTCCATTATTTCCGTTTGTTTTTCCACAAAGTCAATTACATTTTCCACAAAGCCAATGACACGCTTCACACAAGCCGTTGCACCGTTCACAAAGTCGATTGCACGCTTCACACGAGCAGTCGCACCGTTCACAAAGTCAATTGTTTTTTTAATTCTTGCCGTAGTTTTTATCACAGTCTTAATAGTGTCGTTCAACTAGCGGGCTGTTTTTTTCAACTTGACGACTGTTTTGTCCGACTGGGCGTTGGGCTGTTCACGTTTTGAGGTGTTGTCTTCGATTGGGCACGTGGCTACTTCAAGGCAGTGATAGTAAATTATTTGTCTATCTTAAAATAAAAGATTTGGCTCCTTTCGTTCATTATAGTTTCAGTTCGGTCGGCTGATAAATAGCCACTGGTTTCGTCTAAGATATCAAGTCCAATATCATCTTTTTTGCCATTTAATTCATGCCAATTCATAGGTGTGTTCCAATGCCCATTTTCTTTTTTACTGGTATATAAATCGGCCCCACCTTTTCCGCCGGGCCTGGATGAGGAAAAAACAAGCAGCGAGTCGTTTAATAGTTTTGGAAATAAAGTTAAACTATTGCTTGCCAATTCTTCAATAATGACGGGTTCTGACCAGTTATCTTCCACGGACGTTCTGAACGATGTATATAATTCTTGTTCCCCGGATGTTTTGTTGGAAGATAGTATAAGCGTTTTGCCATCGCTTGATATGGTTGAATGCGCAAAGGAGAAATTAGGGTCGCAGAAAGAAAGCATCGTCACATTTTTAATGGTCAATTCATCCATTTTACCAACGAACAACGCTAGTTTAATACTCGCATTTTCACCTTCTGCGTAAGGGTTTAATGCAGTAAAATATACTTCCGATGTGGCAGGGCAATAATCAAATGCACCAACGCCTTTCGGGAACGCAGCAGCGTTCTTGATTTTTATCTTTTTGGGCTTTCCTAATATTTCCCCCTTGATGATTTCTGAATAGTAAAGTGTTGTTGTCTCAGTGGGGCATGAATTTTTGATTTTTGTTTCTACGGCACTATATATTATGCCATTTTCAAAAAGGGTTGGTGCAAAGAAATCAATTTTTTCCTCTGACAGCGTCGTAGGCTTTATGGTGTAATTGCCCTTAAAGGAGAAAAGTAGCGATAAAAGAAAGATGGTGTATTTCATGTTTTTTTTGACAAAGATATTGTTTTATTATTTCTGATAAAAACGGTTTGTAGTAAAAAGTACCTGCGAAGCGGTTATCCCCCACACCCAAGGGGCAGCGCCCCGTAAGATTTGTAGCAGGCATGATGCTCAGTGGGTTCAAGGGGCAGCGCCCCGGCATATTTAAGGGAGGATATTGCGGGGCGCCGCCCCTTTGTGCCGTGGGTTGGCGGCGGTGGCTACAAATATTGCGGGGCGCTGCCCCTATTCGGTGAGCATTATGGCCACCATCCCTCAATCCCTCATCTTCCCCGCCCGCCAAGCCCAAAACACCCCAAACCCTGCCACCACCCCGAAGGCCACGGGCAGGCTAAAAGCTTTCGCCAGAAAGCCGATGAAGGCCGGGCCGCCGAGGAAGCCAATCATGGCGAAGGTGTTCATGGTGGCGAGGCCAGCGCCCTTGGCCATGCCGGGCACTTTGGCCGCCGCTGCGTAGAGTATCGGCGCACCGAGCGAGACGCCCGCTCCCACCATGGCGAAGCCGACCAGCACGGTGGGCGTGTTCTGAAAGAAAACAGCCGTGAGCAGCCCCGCAGCGGCCACCAGGCCGCCCGTGCGAAGCACCGCCTTGCTCCCGAAGCGGCCAATCAGCGCATCGCCGAGGAAACGCCCGCCCGCCATGAAGAAAGCGTATGCCGAGAAGCCCCAGCCCGCCATCGCTTCCGAGGATTTCACCACGTCCCGCAGGTACACCGCCGACCAGTCGGCCATGGTACCTTCGGTAATATTGGTGCAGAGGCTGATGCCGACGAGTACCCAGAGCGCCTTGTTGGGCAGCAGGAAGCCCTTGGGCTTTTCGCCGTCGGTAGGGGCGTGGTGCGGCTCGTCGGGCACGCCCTTCATGGCCGATTGCAGGGACAAGGTGATGGCCAGTTCGACCATGAGCAGCCCGGCGAGGTATGCGACCGGGTGTACGCCCCAGCCCGTGGCCATGCCCGCCACTGCCGAGCCTATCATGGCGCCCGTGCTCCATAGTCCGTGCCCCGTGGAGATGACCCGGATGCCCAGTTGCTGCTCCAGCTGCGTGGCGCAGGTGTTCATGCCGATATTGAGCATCGTGACGCCCGACCCCGTGAGGAACAGCGCCGCCCCGACCAGCCATACATTGGGCAGCATGAACGGAACTGTGAACAGTGCCGCCGATGCGGGCAATGACCACACGGCGGAGCGCACCGCTCCCAACCGGTGCAGGATGGGCACCGAGAGCGGGTTCATCACCGTGATGCCAGCGGGCAGGCAAAGCAGCAACATGCCAAGCTGTGCCTCGTCCAATGCGAATTTTTCCTTGATATGGGGAATGAGCGCCGCCCAGGTGCCAAAAAGCATCCCGAAAAAGCCAAACAGCACGACCGTGGCCCGGCTTGCTGGATGTTGCTTGATGGTGGCGAGGTGGGTGAACATTTTTTAGTTGGCAGTTTGACAGGTGGCAGTTGGCAGTCAGGGTGCAGTTGTTTAGTCAAGGCCGTGCCTTGAAACAGCGAGAGGTGGTAACTTTTTCAAGCATACCACCTCTCGTTATTTTTGCAGTATCTGGACTTTCAGACTGTCGAACTGACTGCCAACTGCCACCTGTCGAACTGTCGAACTTTTTTTAAGCCGACTCCAAAGCCGCAGCGCCACCCACGATTTCGAGGATTTCGCCGGTGATGGCTTCTTGACGGGCCTTGTTGTACATCAGTTTCAGGTCTTTGAGCATCTCGTTGGCGTTCTCCGTGGCCTTGTCCATCGCCGTCATACGGGCACCGTGCTCAGAGGCGTGGGTGTCGAGTAGGTACTTCTGGAAAGTGGTCTGGAGGATGCTTGGCACGAGGGTTTTCAGCAAGGAGTGCATGTCCGGCTCGAAAACGTAGTCGGCCTTGGTCTTGCTTTGTCCGGTAGGGGCCATCTTGGGCACGGGCAGCCACTGCTCCGACTCCGGGAACTGTGTGGCAGCGTTCTTGAAGCGGCCATAAGCGACGGTCACGGAATCGTAATCGCCTGCCTCGAAGCCGTCCATCAGCCGTTGGGAAACCTGCGCCACGTTGTCGAAGCTGAGGTCGCTGAAAATCTCGACATAGTCCCGGATGAAAGTGGCGTTGGGGTAGCGTTTGCGCAGCACGTCGTTTCCTTTCTTGCCTATCGGCAAAATGGTGAGGTTGCCAGTGGCAAGGGCCTCGGCATATTTTTCCTCAATGGTGACGATGGCCGCCTTGATGACGTTGGTGTTGAACGCACCCGCCAAGCCACGATTGGAAGTGACCACGACCATGCACGCCTTTTTCAGTGGGCGCTCCACGCCAAACGAGGTGCTGGCCTGCCCGCCGAGGTTCGACAGGATATTGCGGAGCATCTCGTTCTGCTTGTCGGCATACGGGCGTATCTGCTGCACGGCCTGTTGCGCCCTGCGCAATTTGGCCGCCGACACCATCTTCATGGCCTTCGTAATCTGCTGCGTATTGCCAACGGAGGTAATACGCTCCCGAACTGCTTTTAAGTTTGCCATATATTGTAGCTGCCAAATTTATTTGGCAGGCTGATTGATTGGTTTCAAGGGCAGCCAAAGGCTGCCCTTGAAGTTTATCTGCTAATTAAGTTCGCCAAATAAATTTGGCGACTACATTACTTCTTGTACTGTTGCGTCAGCTCGCCAGCGAGTTTTTCCAAGGTTGCCAATGACTCATTGCCAAGGCCGCCTTTGCGGAAGTCTTCGAGCACGGCTGGGTGAAGCTGCTCCAGTTTGAGCAGGATGATTTCTTCAAATTCCTTCACTTTTTCCACTGGAATGTCCTTGAGCAAGCCTTTGGTGCCGAGGTAAATCATGGCCACCTGCTTCTCCACCGATACCGGGGAGTATTGTGGTTGCTTCAGGATTTCCACGTTGCGCTTGCCCTTCTCCAATACCGCTACGGTAGAAGCATCGAGGTCGGAACCGAACTTGGAGAACGCCTCCAACTCCCGGTACTGCGCCTGGTCAATCTTCAGCGTACCAGATACCTTCTTCATGGACTTAATCTGCGCCGAACCACCTACCCGGCTTACCGAGATACCCACGTTGATGGCGGGACGGATACCGGCGTTGAACAGGTTGGTTTCGAGGAATATCTGACCATCGGTGATGGAGATAACGTTGGTCGGGATATAAGCCGACACGTCACCCGCCTGCGTTTCGATGATGGGCAATGCCGTCAAAGAGCCACCACCTTTCACGATACCTGCGTTCTTGAGGCTCGGCGGGAGGTCGTTCATGCTCTGCGCAATGGCGTCGTTGTTGATGATTTTCGCTGCACGCTCCAGCAAGCGGCTGTGCAGGTAGAAGATGTCGCCGGGATAAGCCTCACGTCCCGGTGGGCGGCGAAGCAACAGCGATACTTCCCGGTAAGCCACGGCTTGCTTGGAGAGGTCATCGTAGATGATGAGCGCTGGGCGGCCCGTGTCACGGAAGTACTCACCAATGCAGGCACCTGCGTAGGGAGCGTAGAAAATCAGCGGAGCGGGGTCGGAAGCCGAAGCGGAAACGATGACCGTGTAGGCCATTGCGCCAGCGTCTTGCAGCGTCTTGGCCACGTTGGCCACTGTCGAAGACTTTTGGCCGGAGGCAACATAGATGCAGAACACAGGCTCGCCCCGGTCGTAGAATTCTTTCTGGTTGATGATGGTGTCAATGGCAATGGCCGTCTTACCAGTTTGGCGGTCGCCAATGATCAACTCCCGTTGGCCACGGCCAATCGGAATCATCGAGTCAATGGCCTTGATGCCTGTCTGGAGCGGCTCGTTCACTGGCTGGCGGTAGATAACGCCGGGGGCTTTGCGCTCCAGCGGCATTTCGTACTTCTTGCCACCGATAGGGCCTTTGCCGTCAATCGGCTGACCGAGTGGGTTCACTACCCGTCCCACGAACTCCTCACCCACTTCGATAGAAGCGATGCGGCCCGTGCGGCGCACGGTAGAGCCTTCCCGGATGCCGTCGCCAGCGCCCATGAGTACCACGCCCACGTTGTCTTCTTCGAGGTTGAGCATATCGGCGTTTATGGGATTTTGTAACTTATGTAGTTCAGTATCATGTGCTTTTTTGTTTTGAGTGATCATTGTGCCGACTTCTTCGAGTTCAGTGGCGCTGCTAAAGCCGCTGAGTTGCTGCTTGAGTATCGCTGATATTTCGTCAGGTTTTACGTCAATCATCTTATTAATTGTTTGATTGCTTGATTGTTATAATTGTTGGGGCGCTCGTGAAAACAATCAAGCAATCCAACAATTCAACAATTATTTAAGCCATTATTTGCGAGATATAAAGGTTGCCTTTGAAGTTCTGTTTCATGATGCCGAGCTTGTGTGCCACGCTGGCGTCGTAGAGTTTGTCCTCGAACTGGATGACGAAGCCACCGACAAGGTTGGGGTCCACCTCCGTTACGAGTTCAATGTTTGCTTGAGTGGCACCGCTGGCCAAGATTTTCGCTTTGATGGCTGCTACGCCCTCGGCGCTCATGGGTGCTGCCGTAATCAGCTTCACCGTGGAGATGTGCTTGATGACCTTGTACTGCAGGATGTACTCGTGGGCGATTTCAGCCAATGCTGCTTCCCGGCCCTTGCGGAGCAGGATGCGCAGGAATGCCATCGTCATCTCGTCGTATTTCCCGCCGAAGAGCTGGTTGAATACCCGCTCCTTGGTGTCGGCCTTGACCACTGGGCTTTTCAGCATGAGCAGGAAGTCCCGGTTCTTGGACACTTCTTTGAAAGACTGCACATCTTCCAATACCCTTTCGAGCTTGCCCTGCTCTTGGGCGAGGTCAATCAGCGACTTGGCGTACCTTGATGCTATTCTTTGGACACTCATAACTTAAGGTATGAGGTGATGAAGATATGGAGGTAGGAGGTAGGCCACAAGCATGCCTCCATACCTTCATACCTTCACACCTAATTTAACTTAATCTCTTTCACCAAGCCGTTCACGAAGCTTTCCTGTTCGGCATTGCCGCGCAGTTCTTTGCGGATGACTTTTTCGGCGATTTCGAGGGAGATGGCGCCTACCTGGTTTTTCAGGTCGGTGATGGCAGCCATTTTCTGGTGCTCAATCTGCTCCTTGGCCGAAGCCACTATTTTCTGGGCGTCTTCCTTGGCCCTTGTCTTGGCTTCTTCCACAATCCTGTTGCCAGCTTCTTTGGCTTCTTTCAGGATTTGGGCACGCTCCTCACGGGCTTGCACGAGCAATGCTTCATTCTCCGCCTTGAGGTTCTGCATCTCCTGGCGCACCCGCTTTGCCTCGTCCAAAGAGCCTTGGATGTCTGATTCCCGCTTTTTCAAGGCAGCGATGATGGGCTTGAACGCCATTTTTGACATCAAGAGCCAAAAAATGACAAAGATCACCGTTGACCAAAAGATGAGGCCCACAGGTGGCTGGATTACGTTGAATTCTATGAGAAACAACATCTATGTTGAATTTAATGAATTGACGAATTGATTTTGACAAGGGCTGGGCGCACCGACCAACCGTCGGTGCGCTCCTGCCTGTTCTTTGTCGTAGCTGACAGGGGATTAACCTGCAATCAGCGAAAGGATGATGGCGATGAGTGCAGCACCCTCAACGAGGGCCGCAGTCAAGATCATGTTAGCGCGGATATCACCCACAGCTTCTGGCTGGCGTGAGATGGCTTCCATGGCCTTTGAACCGATCATACCGATACCGATACCTGCGCCTACTACGGCGATACCCATACCTATTGGTGTCATGGTTTGAGAATTTTAAATAGGTTTACGATTTTAGATTTACGAATTACGATTGAGCAACTACTTGAAAATCAATCAATTGCATTAAAATCGAATTCTGAACTAATTTCAATTGCCTACTTATAGTTATTAAAAAATGATTTCAAAATATACAAACTTGGCTTCCCAAGTTTAGTGACAGCTTCGCAATACGTAGTCACTAACTGCCCACTGCCCTCCCGAAGAATCGGGACAAGACCTGTCAAACCCGCCAAAGGCGGACAAGCTGCCAACTCAATGATGCGCACCCGCTTCTTCATGGTCGTGGCCGTGGCCATCTTCCACCGCAGAGCCGATATAGCTCGCCGTGAGCAGCGTGAACACAAATGCCTGGATGAAAGCTACCAGCAACTCGATGGCCATCATGAACATGGTCAGAACGGTAGAGCCGATGGAAGTGCCAAGGCTTGGGCCCCATTGGCCTTTGCCAAATATAAAAATAAGGCTGATGAATATCGTGATTACAATGTGGCCAGCGGTAATGTTGGCACAAAGTCGGAGCATCAAGGTAAATGGCTTAATGAAAATGCCGAGGAACTCAACAGGGGTAAGTATCAGCACTTTCAACACCGAAGGTACGCCCGGCATCCAGAGCACGTGCTCCCAGTAGTGTTTGTTTCCGCTGAGGTTCACCACGAGAAAGGTCAGGATGGCCATCACACCCGTGAAGGCGAGGTTGCCCGTCACGTTGGAGCCGCCGAAGAATGGAATCTGGCCGAAGAGGTTCAGGCCGAGGATGAAGAAGAAGATGGACATCAGGAACGGGAGGTATTTCTCCCATTTGGCACCGATGAACGGCTTGGCCACTTCGTCTTGTATGAAAAGGAAGATGGGTTCAATGAAGCCCTGCAAGCCCGTCGGGGCCATGCCATCACGCTTGGCGTATGCCTTGGCCACTGAGCTGAACACGAAGGCCAAGAACAAGAACACGATAAGCATCGTCACCACATTCTTTGTCATGGAAAAATCGTAGAAGGATGTGATGCCTCCGCCGAACATGCCAAAGTCGGCAGTGCTATGGCCTACGGTAGGGTACAGCTGTGAATTGTAGCAGACGTAAGGGATTTCTTTTTCTTTGCCATTTTCCTGTACCTCTTTTTTAAGGTAAGGGTGGTGGCCAACTTCCACTTCGCCTTTCGGGAAGCTGGGGTCTTCGATGCGGCGAACGAGACCCTCCACCAGCACGTAGCCATCAATGGCTGCATGGCCGTTGCCGTGCGAGTCTGGATGGAACCTGCCCGATGAAAAAGTGGTGAAGCCGTGGCCCGGAGCGTAGAGTATGCAGGGGAGCGGCAACTGGATGGGGCCGATATTGTAAACGTTCTGGTCGGATACGTGGTGGAAGGCCGTTGCGCCGGGGTCGAAGCCGTGGTCTTCGATAGGGCCGCAGCCAGCGTCGTGGCTGCCTTCGCCGTGGGCGGGCTGGTGGTCAGCGGCACCGTGCTGCTCGCCAGCCGGGTGCCCGCCACTTTGTGGCGCATGCTGGTCTTGTGAAAAAGCAAAAGCAGCTAAACAGAAAACACAAATGAAGCTAAGTATGTATCGGCGCATCAGAATCATATTTTGTGGCGTTACAGCCCCCTTTTTTAAAAACGGTGCAAAGGTAGATATTCCGGCCTGTTTTTAAAAAGCAGTATTTGTTTTTTTTCTTGAATAAAAATATTGTTTTGCGGCTTGGGCGGCAGGGTGGGGTGGGCAACTGATTGAGGCTGTGAAATTGTTCTGCTGCCTGACGGATGGCTGGTAGAATGTTTTGCGCAAGCAAGGCAGCGGGCAATGTTTGGGTAGGGTTTGAGGGTTTCAGCGAAGCGCAGCCCAATTGCCAGCTAGGGTAGGCTCGTCCTCGTTTTTTTCCATGATTTGCATGAAATCGGCCCTAGTGATGGGCCTGGCCCCGAGGCTGGCCAAGTGGCGGGACACTTGCTGGCAGTCCACGAGCCAGAATCCCAACGCTTCCAGTTTTTCCACCAACACGATAAAGCCGAACTTGGAGGCGTTGCTCACCTTGGTGAACATGCTCTCGCCAAAATAACATTTGCCCAAGGCAACGCCATAAAGCCCGCCCACCAGTTCATCCTCCTGCCATACCTCCACCGAGTGCGCAAAGCCGAGCCTGTGCAACTCGGTGTAGGCTTCAACCATGCCCTCCGTAATCCAGGTGCCGCTACCGCCTGCCTCTTTTTGCCTGCTGCTGCCGCAACTGCGCATCACGGTCTCGAAGGCTTGGTCGAAGCTGACCCGGAATTTTTGTTGGTTGAAATACGGCCTCATGCTCTTCGACACCCTCAGCTCGTCGGGGAACAGCACCATGCGGGGGTCGGGCGACCACCAGCCTATCGGCTCGCCCTCGGTGAACCACGGGAAGACGCCCTTTTCGTAGGCCCTGAGCAGCCGCTCCGGCGAGAGGTCGCCACCAATGGCCAACATGCCGTGCTCCGGCGTCAGCTCGGCGGGCGGGAACTCGGTGTTTTCATCGGAAAGCCAAAAAACGGGCATGCGGTGTTGGTTTTCAAAAAGTGGTTTAGCGCAGTGAGCTAGGCCAAGTTGCAGGCAATAGTGGCAGCGCCGCAAAATATTTGTAGCTTATCGGTTGCCCACCAAATTCAAGGTGCAGCGCACCGTAATATTTCGGTGCGCTGCACCTTGAATCGGCCTTGTCGTCAATTTCTACAAATATTTCGCAGCGCTGCTTGTTCTGCCGTGGCAGACAAGTATCCGCAACTTGTATTATTTACAAAAAAAACGGGCAAAGCATCCGAAGCACTTTGCCCGTGAGAATGAAAATCTCTAATTCTCATGGATGGCCGAGGGGCTGCGGGCAGCATCGGCCATTATCCTACAATCAGTTATTTAGTCTTCAATGACTGCCGACAGCCCACGCTCCACGAGTGCGTCCTTTTTGGGGCGCAGGTCTTTCAGCGGAGCGGTTTTCACGGTTGCTTTGCCCTTGGTGTGGATGATGACGGAGAGCTGCTCGGCCTGCTCGTTGCTGTGTTTCAGCACGTCTTCAAAGCATTGGATGACCCACTCGAAGGTGTTCACCTCGTCGTTGAAAACAATGAGCTGCGAAAGCTCCCCGGTGCCGGTCTCGTCGGTCACCTCCTCCTCGATGAGCACATCAAGGTCTTCTTCGAAAAATGGGTTGTAAGGCATGGGTTGAAATAGGAAAATAAGAAATTTGGAAATTGAGAAATCAATGATTCACGCCAGTAAATTGGAGAACGGCATTAATTGCTTAATTTCTCAATTCCCAATTTCCGATAATGTCGCTTTTACGGCGGCAAAGTTCGGTAAATCTCCCGCACTTTCCAAGACTTCTGCGTAGCGAATTATTCCCTCGCCGTCCACCACGAAGGCCGAGCGCTTGCTCACGCCCTTCATGCCCAGAATCCAATCGTTGTATATGGTGTCGTAAGCCGTGGACATGTCCTTGTTGAAGTCGGACAGCAGCGGGAAGTTCAGTTTTTGCTCTTCCTTGAACTTGCCGAGCGTGAACACCGAGTCCACCGACACGGCCACCACATCGGTGCCGAGGTTTTGGTAGAAGGCAATGTCGTCACGGGTGCTGCATAGTTCTGCCGTGCAAACGCCCGTAAAAGATTGTGGGAAAAACAGGATGACGAGGTTCCTGCCCGCATAATCGCCCAGCGAAACCTCGGCCTTGTCGGAGCTGTAGAGTTTGAAATCGGGTGCTTTGTCGCCTACTTTGAGTGCCATTTTTTATTTGTTTTAAGTGAAATATTGCGCAAGCCATTGCGGCAAGGCCAGCAAAGGTCATCACCGCAACAGACACCACCAACAATCGGCTGCTTTTTTTGTTCTTTTGCGCCTTCGCAATCCGCAATCCGTAATCCGCAATCCGAATGACCCAGACCCGTGCCTACCTTGAGCTTCACCTAGCCGTGTTCCTGTGGGGCTTCACGGCCATCCTCGGCGACCTGATACAGTTGTCGGCGCTGGCCCTGGTGTGGTGGCGGGTGCTGCTCACCAGCATCAGTGTCTTGTTTTTGCTCCGCAATGGCCTGAAAATCAACCATTTGCCACGCCGGAGCGCCTTGCAGTTCGCCTTCGTGGGCGTGCTCACAGGGCTGCACTGGGTCACGTTCTACGGCGCCATCAAGCTCTCCAATGCCAGCATCACCTTGGTCTGCATGGCCACCTGCGCCTTTTTCACCTCGCTGGTCGAGCCGTTTTTGCTCCGCAAAAAAATAAACTGGCGGGAGGCCGGCATCGGCTTCCTCATCGTGCCGGGCATGGCCCTCATCGTGCAGACCGCCGACGTGAAAATGTACGCTGGCATCGCCGTCGGGCTGCTCTCCAGCCTGCTGGCGGCCGTGTTCAGCACCCTCAACAAAAAATGGATAAACAAGGCCGAGCCGCTGCCCATCACCTTCATCGAGATGTCGAGCGCCTGGCTCTTCCTGAGTGCGGTGCTGCCCTTCTTCTTCTACTTGGAGCCTGCGGCGGCCTTGCTGCCTTCGGCAAAAGACGGGGCACTGCTGCTGGTGCTGTCCTTGCTCTGCACCACCCTGACCTGGGTGCTCTGCCTCCGGGCCATGAAGCAACTCACCGCCTTCGCCTCCAACCTGACCGTGAACCTAGAGCCTGTCTATGGCATCCTGTTGGCATGGGCCATCCTCGGCGAGCACCGGGAGCTGTCGTCGGGGTTTTATTGGGGACTGGCCATCATACTGGGCGTGGTGTTCAGCTATCCGGTGCTGAAGCGGTTTGTGAAGGTGGGGTGAGCACTGCCCCGTCACTTCACCAGCAGCACCTCTCCGCTGCGCTCGACTTTTTCTCCCGAACGTAGATTGGTGTAGTTCAGCTTGTAGAGGTAAAGCCCCGGCCCGGCCTTTCCACCGTCCCAAGATTTGCCTTTGTGCAGCAGCCCTCCCCACCGGTCGAAGACGGCCAGCTCCAGCACCTCGAAACCGCTGCCGTAGGCTTGGAACACGTCGTTGATGCCATCGCCGTTCGGGCTGAAGGAGTTTGGCAGGTAAATATCCACGTGGCAGTCCACGCCGTATTCGTACACTTCCCAGAACCCGCAGCCGAAGACCTCCGCTTCTATCCGGTAGCTGCCCGCCGCTTCCAAGGTGAAGCTGGAAGCGGGCGCAGGGCCGCCGTCAAGGAAAAACTGGTCGGTGAACAGGCTCTGCGGCACCAGCTCAAAAGGCGTGCAAGTAATGGTGTCCCGTGGCAGGGTGAAGGGAGGGCTGCCACCAAGCAGGTCGGCCACCACTACCACGGTAGCACTGTCTGCCGCCTCGCAATGCCCGTCGGTGGCCGTGACGGCGTAGGTGCCGCTGGCGCTGATGGTGCGGCTTGGCGAGGTGGCGCCGTCGTTCCATAGATACGAGGCACTGCGGCTGGCCTCGGCGCTGATGATGGCCGGCTCGCCGGGGCAGATGCTGTTGTCGGCGGCGACGGCTACGCTGAACGGCGGCAGCACCGTGATGCTGCGCTCGTAGTCGGTGCGGCAGCCCAGCACCCAGATGGACTGTGCCAGCACGTACTCGCCCGGCTCGGTGAACTGGTGGCTGAACTCGAAGGAATCTTTCAACGCCACGCTCGTGCCCGGCCCCGTGAGCAGCCACTCCCGTGCCTGTGCGAGGCGGTTGCCCTCGGTGTCGAAGGTGGTGGCGGTGTCGCCTAGGCAAAAGATAGTGTCGGGAAATCCAAAGCTAGGCTGGGGGGCAGGGGGATAGTCGCAGTAGGGGGAGAAGGAGACGGAGACGGGCGTGATTTCTAAGGGTGGTAGCACTTCCAAGTCGGTGATTTCAAAGGTGTCAATCTGAAAAGTGTCGAAATCAACTAGAAAGTCTTCCACGGTCATGCAGGTCTCGAAAGTTGGGCATCCTTCGATGTCGCCGTTGGTGTCGGTTTTGGCGATGATGGGGTTGAAGCTAACGTTGTTGTAATTTGGTGAGCAAAGTAGCAAAGAGCCGTCATTCATGGTTCGAGTAGTCGGCTCATAATTTGGGTAACCTTTTTGAGAAAGTATGTTGCCTTCGTTGTCCAGTTCCGTCAGCACGACTGGAAAGGCATCAAAAGTCGTGTGGGACATCACTAATTTCCCAGCGTTAGTCTTCACAATGCTTGCAGAGAAGTATTTGAAATTTTCCGCACGGTAGCGTTTTCCCCAAAGGAAATTCAAGTCATGGTCTAGTTTGATGAGGCGGGTGCTTGACTTGTCAAGTACATTTATTCGTATATCCCAAGGGTCGTAGTTTGGGATTTTATCCCATAAATATATTCCATCATCTGCGACAACGAGTTCGAAAAATCTAAAATTTCTGATGGCTTTCCATTTAATGGGATTTCCCATTGCGTCAGTTTTGATGATGAACTGTGGCCCAAATTGCAATAAACTAGACTCATCGGCGAACTGCCCAGTCAAGTAGATGCCATTCGTGGTGGTTGCGTCCATTTTTGAAATGCTAAGGATTTCCCCTTGTGTGTATCCACTTATGTTTAATGCGAATCCTTTTTTCCAATTGGTGCTGCCATTCGGGTTGAAGTTAAACAACTCTAAGATGTATTTGTCGGTGTATATTGGAGGGTTGCTTGGTACACCATTGGCTAGAATCGCATTTCCACTAAAATCCGCACTAAGGCTTGAATACATTCGATGGCTTTCAACTCTTGCTTTTTTAGACCAGTTGACTCCTGTAGTTAAGTCTATACTTGATAAAACCATTCGGGTTCCTAACGATTGGCCACCTTGGAATGTAACCAACAGTAGCTTGTCTCCTTGATAGTGGGCATAGTTTAGCTTGTTAATATTATATGCGGGGAATTTTATTTTGGAAGCTGTAACATTGGATACAAGTTGCCCCTCAACTGGTATTATGTATAAGTCAAATAATCCGGG
>JALOMF010000154.1 GCA_025455635.1 Saprospiraceae bacterium
GGGGTTGTCTTGGTTGGGGGAGGAGCAGACGGCCAGTTTTTTCTCAGGCGTGAGGTAGAGCCAAGCCCAGCCGGAGCCGAAGCGGGTAGCGCCCGCTTGGTTCATCAGTGTTTTCAGGCTGTCGAGGCTGACGAAGGTGCCTGTGATGGCCTTGCCCACCTCCGAGTTCGGGTCGAACTTACTGCCCGTGCCCAATATTTTCCAGAAATGGCTGTGGTTGTAGTGCCCGCCGCCGTTGTTGCGGATGGCATCGCCCGCTACGCCTGCCCGCAGCACGATGTCTTCGAGCGAGAGTTTTTCAAAACGGGTGCCTTTCACGGCTTTGTTCAAATTGGTGACGTAGGCGTTGTGGTGCTTACTGTGGTGCGTTTCCATTGTTTTTGCATCAATGTTCGGCTCCAGCGCATCGTAGGCGTAGTCGAGTTTTGGGAGTGAGAAGGGGTCGGCAGTTTGCGCTTGCGCAAAAAGGCTTGCCAGCAGGGCAAGGCATGGTAGGACGAGTTTTTTCATGTTGTTATTTTGAAAATTTGCTGTGAAAACGCCGTAGAACGCTGCTTGTTCACGCTTTGAATGCAAATGCACGAACCGCACCACGAATTATGTGGTCGCAGTCCGCAAATTTAACAAGCGGAAGGCAGCTAGATTGCCATTTACGCCTTACTTTAGCAGTAAAATAAATAGGAATTATGCTTGACAATACCATTTATTTGGGAGTGAACGCACCAAAACCGCACCAGCGCATCATTGGAAAGCTAATGATGCGGCTTGGAAATTTGTTCTATGATGAACAGCGCATTCCATACGAACCCTTCCCAGAGACGATGATTGATGAGGACCAGACCAGTCCGACACCAGATGTATTGCTGTTCGACAACGAAACCCACCAAAACAAAGTCATTATTGAGGTTTGTGGCAATACCGGGTTCAAAAGGGACTTTGAAAAAGTAAAGGAACTGGTGGAGACTTATGGTGTGCCTGAAGGCTTTGTTTACAACTATCAGGCAAAAACTTGGCACAAGTACGCCTTGGGCAAAGGCGAGGACTTCCAACAGCCCTCTTTCAGCAACCTGCTGAACTACGACCTCATGGATTTGCTAAAATAAGCGGGCAAGTCAATCTCACACCGCCTTATCCTTCTCCAGCAACTGGAACCCATTGCCGTGGATGTTCACGATTTCGAGGTTGTCGTCCTCGACGAGGTACTTGCGCAGCTTGGTCACGAACACGTCCATCGAGCGGGCGGTGAAGTAGTTGTCCTCGCCCCAAATCTTGGTGAGCGCCTCGCTGCGGGTCAGCACGTCGTTCATTTTCAGGGCGAACATCTTGAGCAGCGATGCCTCCTTGGGCGACAGCTTGTACTGTGGCTCGTTCACGCCGCCCTTGTCGAAAGTGAGGATGCGCAGCGGGTAGTTGAAGTGGTATTTGCCGATGAAATACTCACGAGCTTCCTCTTTCGGCTCTTCCTTCGGCTTGGTGCGCTTGAGGATGGCCCCGATGCGGAACAGCAGCTCTTCGGAATTGAACGGCTTGGTGATGTAATCGTCGGCCCCGATTTTGAAGCCTTGCAGCACGTCCTCTTTCAGCGTTTTGGCAGTGAGGAAGATGATGGGTACTTCTTGGTTCTTCTCCCTGATTTCCCGCCCAACGGTGAAGCCGTCCTTGCGGGGCATCATCACGTCGAGGATGCAGAGGTCGAAGTCGCCCCGGTTGAAGGCTTCCATTCCCTTGATGCCGTCGTTGGCGAGGGTCACATCGTAGTCGTTCATTTCGAGGTAGGAGCGCAGTACGTCCCCGAAGTTTTGGTCGTCTTCTACGAGTAGGATATTTCCACGTGTGGTTCCTGACATAGTTAATTATATAATTTAAAATTGGTTCTCATTTTACATTCAATTCTCCAATCTCCACATTACTCCTTCATCATCTTTCAAGCCAACAATGCCATCTCCGAAGGTGAAATATAGGTTTTGAATACCGATTCCCAAATTGTCTTCATTCGTATAGACGTTTGAGTAGGTTTTTCCATTGATGTTCAATTCCTCGATGAGCGTTGAGCCGTGTTCAAAAGTTTTTCCCTGCCCAATGCCAACCACGGTTTCCTCTGCCAAAATACTCATGAAATCAGTTTCCTCAACATTGTTGCCTGGCCCTTCCTTGAAAAATCGAAATACATGTGCGATTGGCCCGATTTCAGGCTTTGTGTCATCAAACACTGGCTCCGCTTTTATGAGGATAAAGTGAGGGCTACCCGGCTTTACAATCAACACCAAAGCCCTTTTGTCCCTGATGCTCCAATCATATTTTTCTACTGTTTTCAGACCTTGGCAGTCGCTTGTGAAACGCTGAACCGGGTTGCTGTGAAAAAACAAGTTGCCACCGCTGAGGGCGCTCGGATGGTTGATGGACAATGAGCCAGTGTCTCCGTTTTCACCCAACAAAAGCACGTACTCAAAAGAGTCGTAAGGCAATTCAATAGTCGTTGAGTATTCCCCCAAGGACACTTCTTTGTCACAAAAAGAAGGTTCAACTTTATCACAACCACTCGTCATCCAAAAAAAAGACATGGCAATGAACGCATAGAAAAAAGGTGTTTTCATATCAGCTATTTGTCTCTATCAAAAAATCTCGATTTCAGTGCTGTCGTTCACTTCAAATTCAAGCTGCTGGTCGCAATCGAGCTTGATGATTTCCTTTGTTTTCACAAAAACGATTTTGCCGTTGAGGGCCATCCTGAACTCAATGGGGCCTTCTTTGGGGTACTCGTCGCTTTTGCCAGTGATGCAGGTAGCCTCAAAGCTGCCAGCCTGCCCCGGCAATAACCCCCCTGCGATGTAGCGGCCTTCCCAGTACACGTCCCGCAATTCCACGTTAGGCAGGCGGTTGGTGACGGTCAGGCTAAGGTCGGTGTTTTCGCAACCTGTCGAAAACACTGCCAAACAAGCAATGAACAGCAGAGAAAGCAGTTTCATATCGCTATGTTGAACTTCCCGACGAAAACGCTCCGCTCCTTCGGTTCGATACTGAGCAGCTGCGTGTCCGAGGGCTTGATAGTGCGTGGTTCGTTGACTATATTGTTGATTTTCAGCTCGTTGAGCTTAAAAAAATAATCGCCCGGCAACAGGAACCCCCGCAAAAAATTGGCAGCTTCCCCCGCCGTTTGTAAATCGCTTGATGCAGCATTGTAGTTCAAGGTCAGGTGGTGGGTGTACGGCTCGCTCTGCACGTAGAACCCGTTCACCTGTGATACCCCACCCGCATTGGGGTCAACAGGGTCAGTTTTTTCATCAAAAACGCCCCAGTCCTCTCCGTTGATGCCCACGGCGATGTCGTAAATCGAATCGAGCAGCACGTAACGGATTTCCTGTGTGGCAGGGTCAATGGTCGTGATTTCAACATCTACCAGCACTTCCTCAAAATCGGATTCGTTGTCGGTGTCCACGGTGGCTTGGGATACCGGGGTTGTAAAATCATCGGCTGCGCAGCCAACAAGGAATACCGTGAAAAAGAGAATGTAAAGGCGTCGCATAAATACTTGTTTACGCATTGGCAATGGACGTCGGAAAAAACAGCACAAAACTGCTCCCCTTCCCCAGTTCGCTCTTCACCTCCACCCGCCCCTTGTGGGCGTCCATCATGGCCTTCACGTAGCTGAGGCCGAGGCCGAAGCCCTTCACGTCGTGGAGGTTGCCGGTGTGTACCCGGTAGAATTTTTCAAAAATGAGCTTTTTCGCCTCCTTGCTGAGGCCAATGCCCTTGTCGGTCACTATAACTTCGACCCCGCCGTTCACATTGCGTGTCGCTACCGAAATTTCAGGGTTTTCGGGCGAATATTTGTTGGCATTGTCCAATAAGTTGTTGACAATGTTGGAGATATGCGTCATGTCGCCCTGCACGATGGGCTGCGTGGCCTGTAGGTCGGTGCTCACCGTGCCGTCCCGTTTCTCCACTTGCAGGCCGATGTAGCCCACCGCTTGGGTGATAACGTCGTGGAGGTTCACATCGCTGAGTTTTAGCTCAAAATCCTGTCGGTCAATCTGTGCCATTTGCAGCACCTTCTCCACTTGGTTGTTCATGCGCTTGTTCTCTTGCCGGATGATGTCAATGAACCGCCGGATCTTGTCGGGGTTGTTCACCACCATTGGGCTGGCGATGCTGTCGGAGGCAAGGCTGATGGTGGCGATGGGCGTCTTGAACTCGTGGGTCATGTTGTTGATGAAGTCGTTCTTCATCTCCGACACTTTTTTCTGCTTGAAAATCACGGAAATCGTGTAGGCAAAGCAGAACAGGATGATACAGGTGAAAATAATGGAGCCAATCAGGTTTTTCAGCACGGAGCTCCAGAGGAAGCTGCCCTTGTTCGGGAAGAAGACCATGAGCAGGCCGGGCACTTCTGCGTCCCGTTGGAAGAGGCTGACCCGATACTCGCTGTTGTTGAGGTTGTTGTAGCCTTCGAGCGTGGGCTTGGAGCGGTTGTCCTCCATCGTGTAGTGGCCGTCGGCGATGACGAAGCTGCTCTTGCGGTTGTCGAAGACCCCGTAGCGGAAGGGTATTTTGATGCCGTTGTCCTGAAACTCTTGGCGCAGGAAGCTGGCCAGTTCCTCCAATTTGATGCGCTCGGTGATGGGCGCCAGGTCAAGCCCCTCGGTCAGGGTGACGAATTGGGTGAGCATCTTGGCCCGCTCCGAGCGGCAATTGGAGCAGTTGCAGTTGTTGTTGGCGAGGGTGATTTCGATGAGCTGCTGCTTGGTGAGATGGGCGTGGCCTTGCTCTACCTTTCCATCCTCGATGGTGAGGGTAAGCCCGGCGGTCTGCATGCGCTCCCGCACTTCAGCTTGGTAGAAGCCTTGGGCGAAGCCGTTGTCCACGTGCTTGAGGGCCTCCATGTCCTCTTTCTCCTCCAGTTTCTCGGCCACCCGTTTCAGTGCGGCCTGCACCTTGTTGTCGAACTGCTCCTCGTTGGCCCGCAGCGAGTCGGCCACCCACTTCGCCTGCATGGCGGCGATGCCGATGAGCGCCGCCGTCATCAGCCCAATGATTAGCCAGATTACTTTTTTGTTCATTTTATGATAAAATAGGACGAACCCAAATTTGCAAGCCCCCCAATTTCAAATTACCCACTTTTCAATTCTTCCGCACTGCAAACATGACAAAATTAACAATGGTAGCTGCGAATCCGTTGCTTTAACTTAGATTTAACGCCAAAGTTCGCCCTAACCGGGGCGTTTCTTTTGATGCCCGGCACGTTATCCATCAATTCTTAAATTAGGCAGCAGATTTAGACTTTAGGCCAACAAAATCAAAACCACCTCACAACTTCCATTGTCTAATGTCTTTCGTCAAAAGGCTCAAAAAGCATGAACCACTACACTTGGACATACGTCGGCGATGCTGGCAGGAACTACCGGGTGGGGCTGATGTACAGCCCCAAGACCGGGCACCTGCTCATTTACATCGGCTCAAAAATCGTGCAAGTGGACTTCAAGGTCTTCGAGTCGAAGGAGTACACTTTTTTTATCGAAGAAGAACTGGTGCACATCAACCTCGAAAGGCGGGGCGACGAGATGTACTTCACCTTCAATATTGACAAAAAAGCCGACACGCCCCGCAACCAAGTGCGGCACCGCTTGGAGCGCAAATACTTCCGGCACATGCTTGTCTTCATCGGCGTGATGGCCGTGATGGTGGCGGGTGTGCTCGCTTGGGGCAAAAACGCCAAGAAATCGGAGACGGAGCGCATCGAAGAAATGCTGGCTAAGGGTAGCCAGGAAGCCGTAGGCAGGGTATTGGTAAAAAAGCTGGACGCCAACAACGCCGAGAGTTCCTACCAGTTCGTGGCAGGGACGCAGACCATCACCGCCAAGTCACTGCTGCAATCAGAGCCGCTCATCCTGCTGGTGAACCCCATGCCGCTGGAGCCGGGCGACGAGTTCCGGGTGCGCTACTCGACCCGCAAGCCGCACGTGAACCAGATGCTGTTCAGCGAGCCGACGCCCCGCCAGGTGGAGGTGTACAAGCAGCGGGCCATTGCGAAGCACGACCAACTGAACCCCGATGCCCCGCCCGGCATGACGGCTTGTTTTGTGCAAACAGCCTACGGCCACGATGGCCTCCGGTCGTTGGCCGATGTCTATTTCCAAGCCACCAAACCCGGCTACAACCTGGAGCACAACCTCGAAACCTTCGCCAAACTCATCGCCGACAAGGGCTTTTTGGCAAAAATGGAGGAGCGGTGCGGCCACCTAAGACCGTCAAAATGAACGGTTTGAAAATTCGTTTTTTGCCTATGTTTGCCCACCTTTAAAAATCGCAGCTTGTCATTTACCGACCTTGGTCACCTTCGTAAATATGGCCACTGGGCAATGGCTTGCTTTTCGGCAACGCAAGTCGGCTGCCGCCTAATCACCTGAAGAAATGCATTGGATTGACTGGACCGTAATGCTCGCCGTGCTCGGCGGAATCATCCTCTACGGCATGTGGAAGACCCGTAGCGTGGACAACGTGAAGAGCTACCTGATGGGCGACCGGGAGCTGGGCTGGTGGACCATCGGCCTATCGGTGATGGCCACGCAAGCCAGCGCCATCACCTTCCTCAGCACGCCCGGCCAAGCATTTGACGACGGGATGCGCTTCGTGCAGTTCTACTACGGCCTGCCCATTGCCATGCTCATCATTACGGTGTTCGTGCTGCCGATTTACTACAAACTGAATGTTTACACGGCCTACGAGTTTTTGGAGCAACGTTTTGACTTGAAAACCCGCACGCTGGCGGCCACGCTGTTCCTGTTTTCGAGGGGGATGGCGGCGGGCTTCACCATCTCGGCGCCGAGCATCGTGCTGGCCAGCATCATGGGCTGGAACTTGCAGTGGACCATCATCGCCACGGGTGCCGTCGTCACGATTTACACGGTTTTCGGAGGAACGACGGCGGTGAGCGTGACCCAAAAGCAGCAAATGACCGTGATTTTGATTGGGCTTGTCATCACGGCGTTTTTGATTGTGGCCAAATTCCCCGACCACGTCAGCATGGCCGATGGCTGGGCGGTGGCACGGGAGCTGGACAAAACCGACATCGTGGACACCAAATGGGACCTTTCGAACCGCTACAATATCTGGTCGGGGCTCATAGCCTCAGTGTTCCTTTTCCTCTCTTATTTCGGCACCGACCAATCGCAGGTGCAGCGCTACCTGAGCGGTCGCTCGCTGCGGGAGAGCCGGGCGGGGCTGCTGTTCAACGGCCTGATAAAAATCCCGATGCAGTGGTTCGTGCTGTTCACGGGCATCATGGTCTATCTGTTCTTCCAATTCACCGAGCCGCCCGTGCATTTCAACAAGGGCAACCTCGGACTATTGGAAAAATCGGCGGCCTACCAGCCCCGGCTCGACAGCCTGAAGCGCCAGCACACCACAGTTTTTAACCTAAAACAAACCGAAGTGAAGGCCCTCGTGGATGCGCTGCACACGGAGGATGCTTCGCAAATTGCGGCAGCAAAAACCAAAGTGGCCGACCTGACTGCCCAAGAAGTGGCCGTGCGGGGCCAGGTGGACGACCTCCTGCGCCAATACGACAAGGAGGACGACAAAGTGGTCATCGAGCCGAACGACAAAGACTATGTCTTCATCACTTTCGTGGTGAACTACCTGCCCAAAGGCATGATAGGGCTGCTGCTGGCGGTCATTTTCTGCGCCGCCATGTCCAGCATCGCCTCCGAGCTGAACGCACTGGCCACTACCACCGTCGTGGACATCTACCGCCGCTCCATGAAGCAGGATGCCTCCGACAATCATTACCTCAACGTGAGCAAATGGCTGACCATTGGCTGGGGGGCGCTGGTCATCTGCTTTGCCTCCGTGACGCTGCTTTTCGAGAACCTGATTCAGGCGGTGAACATCGTGGGGTCGCTGCTCTATGGCACCATCCTCGGCATCTTCGCCGTGGCCTTTGCCATGAAGCGCATCGGCGGCACGGCGGTCTTCATCGCTGCCATCATCGGCGAGCTGACGGTGCTTTCCGTTTATTTTTGGGATAAAATGGACGGCAAGGAGGACATCGGCTTCGTGTGGCTGAACCCGATTGGGTGCTTGACGGTGATGGCGGCGGCGGCGGTGTTGCAGGTGTTGTTGCCAAAAAAGGGTAAAGGGAGTGTGGCTTAAAGTGGCATTTTTACCCGTTTTGAACTTTGTTCTGAAAAAGGTTATTTTTGTAGGAAAAAAATAGCGCCATGCTAACTATTGAAGCAGAAGCCCAAATATCTAAGAAAGACCGACGCTTGAGCATCCATGTCGCCGAGAGCGTTCCAAATGGTGACTATGACTTGCTCGTGGTGCTCATGCCCAAACAGCAGGCACGTTCCAAGAAAAAATCGGGTGCAAAGCCAAAAGCCATCTGGTATCCTACCTATCAAGTGCCCGTGAACCCAACGCTAACCTTTAACAGAAGCGAAATCTATGGCGACGATGGCAGATAAGAAACGTATGTTCATAGATACGAACATATTGGCCTATATCAGCTTGGCAAATTCCCCATTTCACTTGATGCTAGGAACAAATTGAACGCCTACCAGCAACAAGGCTATGAGCCGTGGATTAGCCGCCAAATCATCCGGGAATATTTGGTC
>JALOMF010000155.1 GCA_025455635.1 Saprospiraceae bacterium
AATCGAAGTCGTACCCACGAAGGAAACCGCCAACCAGCGTGACCTCTCCCTCGCCTACTCGCCCGGCGTGGCCGACCCCTGCCTCGAAATAGCCGCCGACGTGAACAACGTCTATAAATACACCGCCAAGGGCAACCTCGTGGCCGTCATCAGCAATGGGACAGCCGTGCTTGGATTGGGCGATATTGGCCCAGAGGCAGGCAAGCCCGTGATGGAAGGCAAGGGGCTGCTCTTCAAGATTTACGCCGATATTGACTGCTTTGACCTGGAGCTGAACACCAAGGATGTGGACGAATTCGTGCGGACGGTGAAGATACTGGAGCCGACTTTTGGTGGGGTGAACTTGGAGGACATTTCCGCCCCAGAATGCTTTGAAATAGAGGAGCGCCTGAAGAAGGAGCTGAATATCCCGGTCATGCACGACGACCAGCACGGCACGGCCATCATCAGTGCGGCGGCGCTGCTCAATGCACTGGAAATCGTAGGCAAGGATATTTCAAAAGTAAAAATCGTGGTGAATGGCGCAGGTGCATCGGCCATTTCCTGCACCCGGATTTATGTCTCCCTCGGCGCTGACAAGGCCAATATTTTCATGTTCGACAGCAAGGGCCTCATCCACCCCGAGCGGGACAATTTGGACGGCAAAAAATCGGAGTTCGTGAACGGCGGATTGCCAGCCAGCACGACCTTGGCGGAGGCACTAAAAGGGGCTGATGTTTTTATCGGCCTCTCAAGGGGCAACGTGCTCGACCAAGCAATGGTCAAGGAAATGGCCCCCGATTGCATCATCTTCGCCATGGCCAATCCCACGCCCGAAATCAGCTACGAGGACGCCACTGCCGCCCGCCCCGATTGCATCATGGCCACTGGCCGCTCCGACTACCCCAACCAGGTGAACAACGTGCTCGGCTTCCCCTTCATCTTCCGGGGCGCCCTCGACGTGCGGGCCACCGAAATCAACGAGGCCATGAAACTGGGCGCTGTGAAAGCACTGGCCGAGTTGGCCAAAAAACCCGTTCCCGACATCGTGAACCTTGCCTACGGAAATACCAATCTCAAATTTGGTCGTGAGTACATCATCCCAAAGCCGGTTGACCCTAGGCTTATCACCACCGTGGCACCCGCCGTGGCGAAGGCAGCAATGGATTCGGGCATTGCCCTAAAACCCATCACCGATTGGGAACGCTATGAAACCGAGCTGGCCATGCGCCTCGGCAACGACAACCCAATCGCCCGCATCGTTGAGACCAAAGCCCGCCAAGAATTAAAACGGGTGGTACTCGTGGATGCCGAAAATGCGGAAGTGCTCAAGGCGGCAAGGGTCGTTTTGGAGGAAAAAATCGCAATGCCCATCCTGCTCGGCAACCATAAAAAAGTAAAGGCATTGATGGATGACCTGGGCCTTCAACTGCCGGGAGTACGCATCATTGACCCTCACAACCCGTTGGATGAAGCCGAAAACCAAATCATGGAATCCTATGCCGAACGTTTTTACGAAAAACGAAAACGCAAGGGCATGAACCGGCTAGAAGCAGCGGACATGCTGCACAGTAGGGGCTACTATGGCGCCATGATGGTGGAAATGGGCGACGCCGACGCCATGATTGGCGGCCTCACCAAAAAATACAACTATACCGTGCGGCCTGCGCTGCAAATCATTGGGCCTAGGGAGGGCGTTCGCAAAGTGGCGAGCATGCACATCGTGATGACCAAGCAAGGGCCGCTTTTCTTGGCCGATACGACCATCAACCACCACCTGACCGCCGAGGATATCGCCGACATCACAGAACTGGTGCACGAGGAATTGGAGGCGCTGAACATCCCGCCCCGCATCGCACTCGTCACCTATTCCAATTTTGGCTCGGTGGCCAATGGCGAGTCGGCCATACTCATGCGAACAGCCACCGCCATCCTGCACAAGCGCCATCCTGAATGGGTAGTGGACGGTGAAATGCAGGTACACATGGCCCTAGAACCAGAAGTACGCCAGAAGTTCTACCCCTTCTCAAAACTGGGCGAGCAACGGGCCAATGTGCTTATTTTCCCTGCCTTGTCAGCCGCCAACATCGCCTACAATCTGCTGCACCACACCTCCAGCATGGACGTTATCGGGCCGATTTTGTTGGGCTTGCGCAAACCAGTACACGTGCTTCAATTGGGGGCCACGGTTCGGCAAATCGTGAACATGGTGGGCGTGGCGGCTGTGCATGCGCAGAAGAAAAGCAAGGGTAGTTGATGAGCAAATGAACCATTTTTGATATGCCGATGTTAGCTGGCAAACTCAAAAAATACAGCCATGAATTTGGAATTATTAAAACAGGAAATCACCTTCAAAACCGCCCGCAGCTCCGGCCCCGGCGGCCAGAACGTGAACAAGGTGGAAACCAAGGTCGAACTGCGCTTCGACGTGGCAGGCTCCCGTTTTTTGAGCGAAGTGGAAAAACAGATGGTGCAGGAAAACCTCGCCAACCGCATTAACGCTGAGGGCATTTTGTTGCTCACCAACCAAACGACCCGCTCACAGTTGGACAACAAGGAGGCCGCCATTGCCGACTTTGAAAAATTGATGGTGCAGGCCACCACCCCACCCAAAAAGCGAAAGAAAGTCAAGCCACTTACCGCCGACCGGGAAAAGCGGCTCTCCACCAAAAAACGGGATTCCGAAAAAAAATCCCTCCGTTCAAAGGTCTCTTTTCAAAAGGAAAGAGACCTTTGCTTTTTTATTGAAAACGCCAACAGAACCATCCGCCCCGCTTCCTGTTCTTTAGGCTAAAAAATCAACGAATGTTCCTGACCGAAGAAACTTCCACAATGACAGCACCAGAAACCGCCAACTCCGCCAATTTCCAGCTCAACACCATCGCCGAGGCCGTCGAAGACCTGCGCAACGGCAAGGTCATCATCGTGGTGGACGACGAAGACCGGGAGAACGAAGGCGATTTCATTTGCGCAGCAGAATGCATCACCCCCGAAATCATCAATTTCATGGCCACGCACGGTCGGGGACTCATCTGCACCCCCATCGAAGAAGACCGGGCCGAGCAGCTTGGCCTCCGCATGATGGTGCCAGAGAACACGGCCCTCCACGAAACGGCCTTCACCGTCAGCATTGACCTCATCGGGCAGGGCTGCACCACGGGCATCAGTGCCTACGACCGGGCCACAGGCATCCGGGCGCTCGTTGACCCCGATACCAAGCCAGAGGACTTTGCAAGGCCCGGCCATATTTTTCCCCTACGGGCAAAAGCTGGGGGCGTGCTCCGCCGCACAGGCCATACCGAGGCTTCCATTGACCTTGCCCGCATGGCAGGGTTCAGCCCGGTCGGTGTGCTGGTGGAAATCCTGAACGAAGATGGCACGATGGCCCGCCTACCCGAACTCGTTAAAATTGCGGAGCGGTTCCAACTGAAAATCATCAGCATCAAAGACCTCGTGGCCTACCGGATGGAAACGGAGCGGCTCATCAAGCGGGAATTTTCCATGCCGTTCAAGAACCGCTTTGGCGAGTTCCAACTCATCGCCTACGCTTGCGGCAACGATACGCACCTCGCCATCATCAAGGGCATCTGGCAGCCTACGGAGCCTGTGACCGTGCGGGTACATTCGAGCATGGAGGGCAACGACCTGCTAGGCATCCTCCTCGACGACACGGCTTGCCGCCTCGACAAATCCCTCGAAGTTATTGCGAAGCAAGGCAAGGGCGCCCTCGTCATCATGCGCCACGGCGACCGGGAGGCGAGCATCATGGCCTGCCTCCAGCAAATGGCCAACAACCCCGACAAATCGCAGAAGCCCTATCGTGGCCGCCGCAACCAAGAAATGGAGCAGCGGGACTACGGCATTGGCGCACAAATACTGCGTGACCTTGGCATCTCGAAAATCAAGCTGCTGACCAATAACCCAACCCGGAAAATCGGGATGATTGGGTTTGGGTTGGAGATTGTGGAGGTAGTGGGGATGTGATTCGATTGGGGATTGCTGGATTGCGGATTGCGGATTGGGAGACTGCTAAAATGCCCATGTTGAGAAATTTCACACTACAAGGAATTCGATAATTCATGCAACAAAACGGAATTAACCAGACTTGGCTTGTAAACCAATCCGCTTGGATTGCCGACTATTGCGAAAGCCGCAGGTCGTACATCTATGGCTTGCTGCCGCAAACCGCCGTAAACCTGCCCATTACCCAGACAATTTCTATCCTAAAAAATCGCCTCGGTGAAGATGTTTTCCAAAATTCAATTGACCCGACCATTGTCTATAACCACCGCCCCCCCAATCCGCAATCCGCAGTCCGAGAATCCGCAATCGCAAACCTTGTCGGCATCAACGTCCGCACCATCCAGTCCTTTTGGAATGTGGTGAAATACACGCTGACCATCCCCGCCAGCCAGAGCGCCATCCATTTGCTGCCAATTTGGGAGCCGGGTGTTGTGTCAAGCTTGTACGGCATGGCCAGTTGGAACATCAACCCGGAGTTTTTCAGCCAAGAACTGTACGAGGCGTTCCCGCATTTGGACACCGTGGAGCGGCAACTCAAGGCTTGTGTCAACTTGCTCCATGCAATGGGCAAAACGGTGGGCATGGACGTGATTCCCCACACTGACCGCTACTCGGAAATCGTGTTGGCTAACCCGCATTATTTCGAGTGGTTGCAGCGCAATGGGCTGCAAATCGTTGACCACTCAGCCAATTTGCATGAAAAAGTGCAGGCCGCCATCCTAGATTTCTTGGATAAACATGGGGCAAATGGCTTACAATACCCCAATGAGCCAAGCGAGTTTTTCGGAGAAAATTTTGGCGAAGCCAAACGCATACTTGTCCTATTCGGCACCCAACGGGACTACCAAGGCCGGGGCGAACGTAGAGCGGCACTCATGGATTTCCTCTTTCGGCAAGGCTACGAACCTGCCCCGGCGACCATGGCCCCACCCTATCGTGGCCTCATGGTGGACATCCGTCCCGAAGCCTGCACGGTGGATGAAGCGGGCCGGGAATGGCGGGACTATACCATCATGCAGCCCACGCCAGAGTCGAGGGTTTTCGGGCCACTGACCCGTTACAAGTTCTATGAATGTTTGGACGACAACGAGTATTGGGAACTGGATTTTGACAGCCCGAAAAAGGAAGTCTGGCAATATTTCACCGAAAAATATGCCCAAGTGGCCCGTGAATACGGCTTCGATTTCATGCGGGGCGACATGAGCCACGTGCAGCCACGGGCCGAGGGTACGCCCGCCCAACCCGGTGAATTTTACGACCCGCTCGGCGCCGTAAAACTCCGCATCCAGCAGGACAATCCCCGGTTTTACTATTTCGCAGAGAGTTTCCTTGCCCCCGCCAATGTGCTGGCTTATGGCGATGAAGTTGACCACTTGGAGGCCGCTGGGGCGGAGACGACGCTGGGTGATTTGCAGAGCATGGTCGTCGGTTCGCCGGATTTCTTGCAGAATTTCAGGCTCTACTTGGACATCAAGGATACCCGCAGGGTGACGCCCTGCTTCACCATGATGACGGGCGATAAGGACGACCCCCGTTTTGACAAGTTTTACTTGGGTGGCAACGAGGCCCGGTTTTTCATCGGCCTGTTCTTGCCGGATATGCCAAGCTACATGGGCCTCGGTTTTGAGTGCCGGGACGTGCATGTTGCGCCAGCGCCCAACGAGCATTATACGAAGCTCTATGTCTTCAAAATCGGGACGGGGCCGAAGGCGACGCATGGGCCGTACCTTTGGGGCAAGAACGAGGCGCTGTTTGGCAACTTGTTGAAAATCAGGGCGTTTGCGGAGCAATTTTTACCAAAAATTGAAAACTCCAAGGTACGCTGGCTGCTGCCGCCTGATGCAACGGGGCATAAAAAACTGATTGCTTGGACGCTGGAGGAAAAACCGGAGTTTGTTTTTGTCGCCAATTTGGACATAGACAATGCGGCGAAAAACATAAAAATCCCGAACCCAAGCGAAGGCCGTGCGGCTTGGCAACTACTTTTTTCAACGAAAGGAAAAACGGAAGGCGGGCTGGTTTTCAATGGGGTGAATTTGCATTTGGAGGGGTTGGAGGCTGGGGAATGTAGGATTTACCAATGTCCATGATTACCTTCGAACTCCAATTTATCATTCCACCATTCATCATTTATCATTAAAAAACTTGCATCTCAGCGAAATCCTCACCCACCTCGGCGAAGACCGTGAAAAATACTTCAACGCCGTCTCGCCGCCCATCATCCAGAGCAGCAATTTTGCTTTTCCGAGTTTGGAGCAGTTCCGAAAGGACGTGACCGACGAACTCGAAAACCATATCTACACCCGTGGGAACAACCCAACGGTGGAGATTTTGCGGAAAAAACTGGCGGCGCTGGAAGGGGCCGAGGATGCCCTCGTGGTATCGAGTGGGGCGGGCGCCACAGCGATGGCCATGCTGGCCAATCTGAAACAGGGCGACCATGTGATTTGTGTGAAAAACCCGTATTCGTGGACGAAGAACCTGTTGCTGAACTTCCTTCCCCGCTTTGGCGTAAGCCATACTTTCGTGGATGGGACGGATGTGGCCAATATCGAAGCAGCCATCCAGCCGAACACAACCTTCCTCTACCTCGAAAGTCCGAACACGATGACTTTTGAGTTGCAGGATTTGCGGGCTTGTACCGAGCTTGCGAAGCGACACGGCATCGTCACGATGATTGACAACAGCAACTGCACCCCGCTCTACCAACGGCCCATCGAGTACGGCATTGACATCGTGATGCACACGGGCACGAAGTACCTGAACGGCCACAGCGATGTGGTGAATGGCGTCATTTGCGGCAGCAAGGAAATGATTCGCAAGATTTTCCAGACGGAGATAATGACCCTCGGAAACATCGTCAGCCCGCACGATGCTTGGCTGATTATCAGGGGTTTACGCACCTTGGAGCTACGGGTAAAGCGCAGTTACGAGAGCGCCACTCAGCTAGCCCACTGGCTGGAAAGCCACCCAAAAGTGGAGCGGGTGCTGTTTCCGTTTTTGCCCTCGTTCCCACAGTTTGAGTTGGCGCAAAAGCAGATGACGGGCTGCGGCGGCCTCATCACCATCTTCCTGAAAACTGATTCGATGGAACGGGTGGAGGCGTTTTTCAATCGGCTGAAGCGGTTCCTGTTCGCCGTGTCGTGGGGCGGCCACGAGTCGCTGCTGGTGCCGATGGCGGCGTTCTACGATGTAGCAGGGAGGGAGAATCCGCCCTACCCTTTCACGCTGGTTCGGTTGTACATTGGCCTCGAAGACCCGGACTGGCTGATGGAGGATTTGGCGCAGGCACTGGAGGTGGTGTAACACGGGCTTCTAGACCGTGCGATTGCGATTGTGGGCTTGCAGTAATTTGGGAAGCGTGGAAGCACGGACTGGCAGTTCCCGTTAAAGAAGCCATGCGGCAATGGCCAAAATTGCGGGAAGCGCCTGTACGTAAATGATTCGTTTTGAGGCAGTTGCACCTCCGTACAAGCCTGCAATAGCTACGCAAACGAGAAAGAACAAAGCCACATTTTTCGCCCAATTTTCATCAGGAATCAAGAAAGACCAGATGAGGCCAGCTGCAAGAAAGCCATTGTACAGCCCTTGGTTGGCGGCGAGGGTTCTGGTGGGCTTGAACAGCTCTGGCTTGAGGCTGCCCTTGAAGACCTTGGGGCCACGGGTTTCCCAGGCGAACATTTCCAACCAAAGTATGTAGAGGTGTTCGACGGCAACTATGGCGGTGAGTACTAGCGCAATTGTTTTCATGGTTGTATTTTATTGATAGTGAGTGCTTTACAAGAAAAATTAATTTGCCTTGACCGCAGGATTAATTTTAAACAGCTTAATGATTTGCTCCTTTCCTTCTGCGTTCATTTTCAAAAAAAGCGAGTCGGGGGTGACCTGCATTATCTGAACGGATTTCTCGGTGGAGGCTTCATTGATGGTGTCCAAGGTGAAGAGCAGGTTGCCATCAACGCTGAAGCTGCCTGCTTCCCGGTAAAGGAGCGTACTTCTGAAACTGTATTGGCCATTTTGTGAAAACTCAAATCCAATATCGCTGGGTGAAATAGGCATGGGCATCCCGTCCTCTAAAACAGCTGCTGCTTGCCATTGACCGATGAGCATTTTTTCCTGCACATTGCCGCAGGCCGCTATTCCCAAAAGCAAAAAGAAGATGAAACCCACTTTTTTCATACCGAAGGTCTTGATTTTGATTCGTTTAGGTTGCGAAAATAGTTGTTTCCGAGCATAAAAAAAGCCCAGAAGGTGATTCCTTCCGGGCTTCGTTGGGCTGGGTGGAGGCGCCGGGAGTTGAACCCGGGTCCAGTGAAAGCACCCATAGGCTTTCTACATGCTTATTTTCTGATTGGATTTTCGAGCAGGTCTTTGGCTCAGAAACGAAGCACTGACCTGCCTTATCCCCAATCCCGTCAGCAAGCTGGCGGGATTCGCCCATTGGCCGGGGCACTCCGCAGGGCTATTCCGAGTTGGTTTGATACGCGGCACGCTGTGTATCGGAAGTCAAGCGTACAGCATAATGGCCTTTTAACTCCTAGAGTTAGGCAGCCATGGCATACTGATAGTTGCCATTCAATTGTTGAATGTCATTTTTTACGGAGT
>JALOMF010000156.1 GCA_025455635.1 Saprospiraceae bacterium
ACGCTGTGCGAGATGCTTGCTACAAATATTGCGGGGCGCTGCCCCTTGAACACGCTGTGCGAGATGCTCGCTACAAATATTGCGGGGCGCTGCCCCTTGGATGATGAGGTTAATCCCATCTCATGCGCACTTCAATGCACAATGAATCGCAAGTAAAAATTAGGTAAATTGTTAAAAATGAGCAATTTAGAAAAATACATCCTCGAAAACCGGGACGAGCTGGACCGGATGGAGGCCGTGCCAGAGGAAGCCTTATGGCAGAAAATACGGGCGCAGCAGTCGCCGCAAAAGCTGCCTGTGGCCGTGCCGTCCGGCAAGTTGGGCTTCAACTGGAAAATCTGGTCCATCGCTGCGCTCGTGCTGGCGCTGGCAGGGTGGGGGCTTTGGGTTTTTTGGGAAAAACAGGCCGCCGCACCTGCCGTCACGCCTGCTTTGCCCAGTAAAGCGCCGATGAGCACGATGCCCGTTGCGGAGCAAAAAAAGGCCGAGCCGACAGCGCAGCCGCCCGTTGCGGAGCAAATACCATTGCCGACGCAAAAGCCGACCCCGCCCATTGCGCAAGCAAAAAAGCCAAGCAAAAAGCCGAGCAAAACGGGGCCGCCGCCCGCCGCCGTACCTGGGCTGGCCGTGTCGGCGGAGGAGCGGAAATTGCAGCAGCTGGTCAGCCAGCGGGAGCGGGAAATCGGCCTCGACACCCTCGACCGCATGGCCTACGCCGACTTGCTGCGGGAACTTGAAGTGCTGGAACTGACCGTGGAGCAGGCCCGCAAGGACTTCGCCGGGATGCCCCAAAACGACCGGCTGGTGAACACGCTCATCAAGTATTATGAATTGAAAATCAGGATTTTAGAACAAATTTCTAATGAAATCAATAAACGTGAATACCATGCAGAATTGGAGAAACGCATTTAGTGTTTTGCTGTTGGCCGTCGGCTTAATGGCCGTCCTGCAATCTTTTGCGCCAGCCAAAATCGAGCGCAACAAGGTCATCAAAAAGGACTATGACGCCAAGGCGGAAGTACAGGTGAGCCACCAGTACGGCCCGCTCACCATCAAGAAATCGAGCGATGGCCGCATCCACCTCGAAGCGGAAATGCTGCTGGAAGGCAGGGATGACAAGGACATCGAGGCGGTGCTGGAGCGCTTCGACGTGGAGGTGCAGGAATCGGGCGACCAACTGTTGGTGCGTACCCGGCTCAATATCGAGAGCTGCAACACCGTCAACGACAACATGACCATCAAGTTCACCAACGGCCAAAAGGTAAAGGGCTTGAGCCAGATGCTGGTCAAGATGACGCTCTACGTCGCCGACCCGGAGCGGATGTCGCTGTCGAACAAGTACGACCGCATCGAGCTGACGGACGACTTCAATGGCGACCTGAAGGTGGACCTGTACAGCGGCGAACTGTTGGCAGGTAGCCTTGGCGGGCGGTTTCAACTCGATATGAAATACGGCAAGGCGAGGTTGGGCAGCGTGGGCCGGGCGAAATGGGTCGTTTACGACTCGGAGGTGCTGGCCGGCCCCGTCCAGGAGGCCGAGGTGTCGAGCAAGTACTCGGAGTACGTGCTGGGCGCTGTGGCGGGCAACCTCCGCCTCGAAACCTACGACGACAACTGGCAGGTGGGCGACATCGCTGGCAAACTCACGCTGAACGACAAGTACTCGGAGTTCAGCCTGGACAACGTGGGGGCCGCCGATGTGGTGGTTTTCGATGGCAAGTTGGCGGCGAGGCGGGTAGGGGAGCTGAACTTGCGGGACACCAAATACACGCAGTACAGCCTCGACGAGGTGGGCAAACTGGACATCACCAGCGTTTTTGACGACGACATAAAAGTGATTGCGGCTGGGCAGGTCACGGCAAGTGACTCCAAGTACACCGAGTACCGGGTCGGCAAGCTGAAGAAGCAGTTCTACCTCTCGCAGTCGTTCGACGACAATATCCGGCTGGACGAAGTGGCTGCGGATTTCAACATGGTCAGCGTTGATGGGAAATACACCGAGCTGGACATACACATTGCCGAAGGCGCCAATTACCAAGTGTCGGCGGACATGAAATACGGCGATTTCGACTACCCGCAGAACAGGCTCACCGTGCGGGTTGAGCGTGAGAAAAACAGCAGCTATGAGCTGAGTGCCTACGGCGGCACCGAGACGACCGGGGAGCAAGTCAGCCGCCTGACGGTGAAGGGTTTTGACATGAACGTGAAGCTGCGCTAAAACTCGATGCGCACGTCGGCCTTCATGCGCACCATCAGTTCGGTGCGGTTCACGGGCACTTTGGCGGTGTACAGCACGTCGTAAGTAGGGAAAAACCCTGCCTTTTGGTGGTACCAGTGGCCGTCGAAGAGGAAGTTCACTTCGTAATAATCGTCGCCATTGATGATGGAAAGGATATTGGGGCTTTCGTCAGGCTTGGCTAAGGCCCGCAGGCGCTGCTCGAAGGCGAGGTGTGAATCCTGTTTGCCCTCGGTATTGGTGCCGATGACGGACAGCTCGCCGAGCTGGTCGGCGGTGCGGAGCAAGAGGCTGTCTCCGTCGGTGGAGATGAAGGTGCCGGGGAAAAGCGAGGCTGGATAATCGAGGCAATAATGAAACCGTTCGTTGCAGTACTGCTGACTGCTGCGAATTGTAGGCGCTTTCCACCCAAACCATGCCGTGCAAAGTAAGGAAGCCCCCACAAGCAATGAAAAGGTCGCTTTGGTGGCCATTGGGTGTTGCTTTGCAAAGGAAGTGCCACAAGGGAATGTTAACCTATTTTGCCTTATCCCGCTGGGTGGTTAAAGTTTTGCTAATGGAAGGTGGCATTTTTTGAAATTAGGGCGGGGCGGCTTATTTTAATCCCGAATTCATCACCTTTAAAACTCGCTTAGTCATGAAACTTAATCTCGTGTGCTTCGCAATCGGCCTCTGCGCCATCGTACCGTTTGCCGCCTTCGGGCAGGCTGCCCAGCCCGCTGCTACGCTTCCCAGCCTCAACTCAAGCATCGTTTGGGAAGCTGGCGTCGCTTTTACCGAAACAACCGACCAGCCCTCCCGCCAGTTTTACGCAAGGTTGAAAGCCTTCGCTACCGAACGCCTTGCCATCGGCCTGCACGGCGCCATGTTCCAGCGCAAAACAATGGAAAACTTCAACCAAGACGCAGCCCTACCGCAGCTTGGCTATGGGGAGATTGGCTTGGTCACGGCCTACAACCTAGTGGCCAACAAACGCTTCTTGCTCAGTGCTGAGGCGGTGACTGGGTACGCCACGGCCACGGTTGCCGACAGGGCAATAAAGGAGACAAGGCAGGTAGCTAATGAATACGGGAATGACACTGAATTTGAAGTGCCAAAAGTAGTCGCCCGAAACAACTACTTCCACCTCAAGCCAGAATTGACGGCCACCTACCGAATTGGCCGCTACCTAGGCGTTCAGGCCAGTGGCGGCTATAATTTCCTCATGGGCAAAAGCCGTTTTTTGCGGAGCAACGACTTCGATGGCTTGACCGCACGGGTGGGCATGGTGCTGATAATCCCCACAAATGGGATACAATAACAGGTGTTCTCCCAAAAGCGCTGGACAGCGTCAGGTACAGCCGGGCAGTGGATAGCTACTGCCCGGCTGTTTCTTTTTAAGCGGCTTTTTCCACTAGAAAACTACATTTTGCCCAAAAAAATTACGCTTAATATGCCAAATATCAACGGAAAAGCACAGCAAGACCGCACCTTCGACGCAATCGTCGTCGGCAGGGATGCAGCGATGACATTGACGGGTTTTGGTTATTTGTAGATTATGAACAAGCACTTATTGAGATTGCCTGAGCATTTGGGCAGGGTGTCAGGGGTTAGGAAGTTGAGGGGAATATAGAATCTTAGGTTCTTAGTGGCGGTTATTTATAAAAATAAATGCCTTTCCAAGGCTCGGCGATTGGCGTCCCGTTCAGGGTAGCACTGGTAATGAGTATAGAGCCAGCACAGCAATCCTCGCCATCGGAAGTGGCCGTTTCCACGAGGAGGGTGTCGGGGGGCAGGCTGTCTAATTGAACGATGTAACCAGCGACGTTCCGGTGGGCTTCTGCAAAGGCATGGTAATAGCCACCGCCTTGGTCTTCCACTTTGATTTTGCCCACAGCGTTGGTGCTGTCTATCAATATGGGTATGATGGAAACGGAGTCCACGGCATAGGTGCCAGAGAGGATGAGGTCGGAACTGTCGGCAGCGGAGAAGAAACGGAAATTGAGGTCTTCCCCGACGGCGCAATCCGTGTTGCGGCAGTTGTTACAGGAAGCGACAAGAAGGTACATTGCGGCGAGTAAACAAAGGGCAAAGTTTTTCAAGAGAACAGATTTATGCAAGTGAAAAATGGAAGTTAGCATGATAGAACGTTTATGTCATCGCAAAAGACGCCCATGCGCCCTATTTTAGTTTGGTTTTTTTTTCCATAAAAAAACTACATTTGACCCAAACAAATTACGCTTAATATGCCAAATATCAACGGGAAAGCACAACAAGACCGCACCTACGACGCCATTGTCGTCGGCAGCGGCATCAGCGGCGGGTGGGCCGCCAAAGAACTCACCGAGAAGGGCCTCAAGGTGCTCATGCTGGAGCGGGGCAAAAACATGGAACACGTCAAAGGTTACACCGGGGCTTTGAACAATCCCTGGGACGTGAAGAACCGGGGCATGATTCCCAAGGAAATCCTCGACGAGCACCCCGTTCAGCGACAGTGCTACGCCTTCCAGGCCGACAACCAGTACTTCTGGGTGAACGACAAGGAGAACCCCTACCAACAAGACAAGACCTTCAACTGGCTGCGGGGCGACCACCTCGGCGGGCGCTCGCTCACTTGGGGCAAACAGAGCTACCGCTGGAGCGAAATGGACTTCGAGAGCAACGCCCGTGACGGCAACGGCGCAGACTGGCCCATCCGTTACAAAGACCTTGAAAAATGGTACGACTACGTCGAAACATTCGCAGGCATCAGCGGCACGAAGGAAGGGCTGGCACAACTCCCCGACAGCAAGTACCTGCCCCCGATGGAGATGAACTGCCTGGAACGCCACACCTCCGACGCCATCCGAAAGAACTGGAACGACCGCCGCATGATTATCGGTAGGGTGGCGCACCTCACCCAGCCACAAGACCACCACCTGAAACTGGGGCGGGGCAAATGCCAGCACCGCAACCGCTGCCACTGGGGCTGCCCCTACGGCGCCTATTTCAGCAGCCTTTCGGCAACGATTCCCGCCGCCATGGCCACAGGCCGCCTCACCATCCGCACCGATGCCAACGTGAGCGAGGTCATTTATGATGAAAAAACGCAGCGGGCCACGGGCGTGCGCTTCGTTGACCGCAATACCAAGCAAACGGAGGAGTATTTCGCCAAAATCATCTTCCTCAATGCCAGCACCATCGGCACCACCTTTGTGCTGCTCAACTCGAAGAGCAACCGCTTCCCGAACGGCCTCGGCAACGACAGCGGCGTTATCGGCCACTACCTCATGGACCACCACTTCATGGCCGGGGCCTACGGCGCCCACGACGACTTCGGCGACCAGTACTGGTCGGGCCGCAGGCCCAATGGCATCTACGTGCCCCGCTTCCGCAACCTGCCCGGCAAGGAGCAGCAGAAGGACTACGTGCGGGGCTTCGGCTTCCAGGGCGGTGCCGACCGGGGCGGTTGGGGCCGGGTGAACGGCAAGCCGGGTTTTGGCGAAGCCTTGAAAAAAGAAATGCACGACCCCGGGCAATGGAGCTTTTGGCTCGGCGGCTGGGCCGAGTGCTTGCCGTATTACGAGAACAAGGTCGTGCTGGATGAGACCAAGACCGACCCCCACGGCCTGCCGCTCATCCGCATTGATTGTGAGTTCAAGGACAACGAAAAGGCCATGCGCAAGGACATCCAAACCTGCGCCGCCGAGATGCTCGAAGCGGCTGGCCACAAAAACGTCCAGACCTTCGATGAACTGGCGGCCACGCCTCCCGGCCACTGCATCCACGAGATGGGCACCTGCCGCATGGGCAAAGACCCCAAGACCTCGGCGCTGAACGGCAACAACCAAATGTGGAACGTGCCCAACGTCTTCGTGACGGACGGCTCGGCCATGGCCAGCACCGCTTGCCAGAACCCGTCATTGACCTATATGGCGCTGACGGCACGGGCGGCGGATATTGCGGTAGCGAAGTTGAAGAAGGGGGAGTTGTAGGTGCAATACTTGCGGTCACCCAGCGCTTTCAACAATACAAAAGGCCACTTGATTTCAACCTCAAGTGGCCTTCCTATTTCGATGGATTTGGCTGGTAGCCTATTCAATATTGTACCTCATCAAACGGCCTTCCAAGTAATCTGGACTGTGATAGAATGACGTTCTTTGCCTAACTAAACCTACACCTTTGGCATATTCCAATGGGTATGTACGTACCCCATGTTCATAATCTGGTTCCAAAGAGGTTAAGTATAAAATAGATTGGAGGCAGTCATCGAAAGTGCCGGCTGGCACAGTGACGTTGCTTGTGTTCGCTGCCATTTTGTATTCCCTCCAAAACAAAGGGGCAACTTCAGTTGAAAAAGTATCAACTCCCAAAACTTCGGTTTCCAGGGTTGTAGAAAATAGTGGCGCACCGCCATTTTCATCCACCAAAAACCCGCTGGAATCACGGTAAAAATAAGTAATTGGCGTTTTAATATAGGTGCCCTCTACCTTGGCGTAGGTAATGCCGTTGATAATGGAATCGCCTGACACATAAATGGAGTCAAGATATGAAGCCCATATTTCAGCATTCCCCTGCGAATCAATTTTATACCATTGGTAAATCCAATAACTGCCCTGCGTGAGCGGAAAATAGTCCGTGGCAGCAATGGGCAATGGGTTGGAGGTCGTGTCGTCGTCCTTGTCCTTGCAAGCAAATGCAAAGACGGTAAATGCCAAAAACAGGAAGGCTAGGTTTTTCATTTTGAAACTTAATTTGGTAAACGATTCGGCATAAACGACCTACTGTTTCTACTTTTGTTTAAAATCAAAAAATTAATATCCATGAAAGCTACCACTGCCTTCCCGCACCAGTACCTCGAAAAAATGCTCCACACCGAAGACCAGCACCTGCGAAAGCTGCATGGCTTGGTTTCCGATGCCTTGAAAGAAGAAGAATTAATCGTAAAAAACCTAATGGACAACACCAAGGAGCAGTCCACCACCGGGCAGCGCATCGCCGACCAAGTGGCGAGCTTCGGCGGTAGCTGGACTTTCATCATCAGCTTCGGTGTGGTGCTGGCGGTCTGGATTGGTGCCAATGTGGTCATGGCCACCAAGGCATTCGACCCGTACCCGTTCATCCTGCTGAACTTGGTGCTGTCCACCATCGCTGCCCTGCAAGCCCCAGTCATCATGATGTCGCAGAACCGCAAGGAGGAGAAAGACCGCAAGCGCTCGGAAAACGATTACATCATCAACCTGAAAGCCGAAATCGAAATCCGCAACCTGCACCAGAAAATCAACCTGCTGATGGAGGAGCAGTTCCAAACCCTGCTCGATGTGCAGAAATACCAAGTGGAATTGCTGGAGGAGATTGCCGGAAAGAAGAAATAACTACTCCGAATAATACAGCCGCTCCTCCGGCACTACCCGCCAAATCTGTAGCAATTGCACGTTCAGCCGGGAGTCATCCGGCTGGGCCATTTTCTCCTTCCAGCCAAGCACAGGGCAGTCGCTGTCGAGTTTTACCACTTTTGAAGGGGTTCGGGCAATGGTTTCCAGCGCCGCTTTTTCGCAGTCGTTGTTGCGGAAATCGGGGAGGTCGGCGGTGCTGACGGCCACCGAGAGCAGGCCGATGCCCACGGCGTACCACCTGCGGTGCGCCCAATCGTTGCGGAGCAAAACCAGCGTGGATTTGGCGTAAAAAAACACTAAGCTCAGTGTCACGGGCAGGATAGTGTCGTGCCGCACAATAAGCGCCCGGTAGTTCCGATAGCCGCCCAGTGGCAACAGCAGCAGGTAGGCGACGATGAAAACGGCCACCCATTTGCCCACCACCACTACTTGCCGGGCCTGGTCGGTGGTGCCGTATTTGCGCAGCAGCAACCAATTGGCGACGATGCCCAAACTCAGCAGCGGGAAGCCCAGTTTTTGTGTGAAAATGGAGGTGACGCCCTTGAGCAGGGCAGGGTAGCGGTCAAGTAGGGCTATGGCCCGCTGTTGAAACTGCCCACGTAGAGCGACCACAGCGATACCAGCGTCATCAACGAAAAATAGAAAAGCAGCGCTCCCGGCAAGTCGCCGAGGGCTTTGGCGGCCCTGCGGGCAATGGGCTGGCGGGGCAGTCCCCGATATTTTACCCAAAAAAGACAAAGCAAGGCCACCGGGCAAACGAGCAGCGACACCGCTGGCACCAGCGGCCCGCTCAGGGGGAGTGCCACGGCCATCGGGAGGAGCCAAACGTGCTGCCACCAGCTAGGCCGCACGGCTGCATCCCGATAGAAAGGGAGGAAGTACCCCAGCAGCAGGGCCAGCGGCAGCGGGTAGAAAAATGTGTAGGTGATGGATTTTTCGAGGATGCCCATCTGGAGGTTGTAGCCCACGGCCTGGA
>JALOMF010000157.1 GCA_025455635.1 Saprospiraceae bacterium
TCGCCGATCGTTGCAAGAGTCGCCGCGCAAGCATTGGAAACTACCGCGTTAATAAGCAATGAACCCTTAACTATTATCTTGTCACAAAAAGGCTGGATAAGAGCGGCAAAAGGCCATGATATTGATGTAGAAAGTTTGAGTTACCGTTCCGGGGACGGCTTTCTGGATGCTGTAAAGAGCCGGTCAACGCAGCCCGTTTATATACTGGATTCGACTGGCCGCGCTTACAGCACCTCTGCCCACGATTTGCCTTCGGCGAGAACGCAGGGCGAACCTGGAGGAAAGAAGTAACGGATGAATTGGAATTTGTGGTCTTGGGTGCATGGCTTTTGGACTGAGAACGCTTACTTTTCCTTGCTACTATAACTGAATTGGAAATCAATTTTGAAGTGGTAAGGAGAAAATACACCGATAACTGCTTTTGTAACCATTTTGGAAGTAACCTTGCAGTAGTACGAGGCTCACCAGCAATTATAACCATTTTGGGAGGCGACCTGAAAATGTAGGAATCAACTCTTCCCAAAATCGGTACAATAACCAAAATGGAACGAAATGCGACCAAGCGGGGCAAACATAACTAAAATGGGAGAAAAAATAACCGAATGGGAAGATTATCAAAATCCAATCCAGTTATAGTTTTTTTCCAATGAAGTTATATTAATTTCCAAAATAGGTATAGTTCCTTCCAAATCAGTTGCAGTTGCTTCCAAAAGCGTTATACTTAATTGTGCAACAAGTTGGTTATCAAGGGATTGTGAAGGAGTAAAAAGAAGAAAAGGACAAAATATTAAAACCAACAACAAAACAAGGAGGTGATGTTGGTGTTGAATTTTTGAAAAAATGGATGAAAACAAGCGGAAGCAGGGCGAGTGAATGATTTTTGACCGCAAAGGAGTTATAGGTCGTCGTCCCAAAACGGTTATACTTTCGCTGGAAGCGCCCCCTAGCCTACCCTGCGAGCCAGAAATGGTGCAATTTACGTTTTGGGCTTCCTTTCCTTGATTTCCAGTTTTTTAACTTCCTGCAGCGCCTTCACTTCCTCCAGCAGGGTCAGTTCCCGCTCGGCACGGCGGGTGAGTATGCTGAGGCGCTCGTCCTTGGTGAAGCCTTGTTCAATGAGGGCGGCATTGATACTCTCCATGTGCCAGTACCTGTAGTTCCTTGGCGGAAGCGGTGTCGCGCAGGCTGCCCTTTGCATCAGGATTTAGAGACTTGAACTGTTTGGCAGTGGTGCCGAAGACGGCGAGGTTGAGCAGGTCGGCCTCGGAGGCGAAGTAGGTGCCCTCGCGCTTGGTGTTCCAATCGAGCTGGGGCACAAGATTGGTACGAACGGCGTCGGTGTGGATGGTATAGTTGGCCTTGGAGATTTCCCGGCGCAGGTTCCACGTCAGGCCCTGTGCCTCGGCCTCCACCTGTTTCAGTCGGTCGAACTCCTTGATGAGGTAGAGGTAGAAGGAGGGGCTAATCCAAGTGGCGAACTGCAGGGCGATGTCCTTGTGGCCATAAGTGCCACCATATCGTCCTGGGTTGGAGAAGATGCCCACGGCGCCCGTTTTTTCCACCCACTCGCTGACAGAGAGTACAAATGCGCCACCGCCTGCCCGCTGTCTAATCCCATTAAAATTCATGGGATTAAAACCGGGATTGTAGAGGCCCTCCCAAGTGGCGAGGAAATCGAGGTTGGCTCCGTTGCACAGGTTGCCCTGGATGATGGCATCGGTTCGCTCATCGGCATGGCGGGTCGGTCAGGCTGAAATAGTCCTACTCGTTGTGGCGCTTCAGCTTTATTTCCGCGCCCTGCACGGTGAGTTTGGACTTTGGCTTTTCCATCCTATTTTTTTGCAAGGTCGTTTTCTATGAGCAGCCTGATATAGGCCGAAATCTCGGTGTCGTTCTGCACCACGGCCAGTTTCATGCGCTTGTAGAGGTCTTTGGCCAGGTCAATCGTGATGCGCACCTTTTCCTTGGGGGCTTCGACTTGACGGTTGGCGGTGGACGGTGGACGGACTACGGTGGACGGACTACGGTTGACGGTGGACGGTGGACGGTCTGCGGTGGACGGACTGGGGCTGGTGGGCGCTTTTGCTGGGGCGCTTTTTTGCTTCGCAATGGGTGGTTCTACCTTAGCTGCCGTCGTTGCTGCAATTACAGGAGCAGGTGGTGGCACTACTGCGGTGGGTGTTGCGGCGGCGTGCAATTGCTTGGCCATTTCCTCCACTTCTTCGGGCGTGGGCTTGGGCTTCTTTCCTGCGGAGTTGATGAACGCATCAAAATTTTTCTTTGCCATGACTGGGTAGTTGGAAATTAGTTGAATCTGGAAATTGGGGGAATTGGGTTGAGCTGGGAAATTGGGGAATTAGGCCAGCAGGGCCAGGATTTCCTGGGTGAGCGACTCGATTTCTTGGGCGGCCTTGCGGTCGCCCAGTTCACTGACGCCCATGCCTACGAGGTTGGCCTCCTGGTAGGCGGCCCGGTGGCCGATTTCCGTTTGGAAGATGCGCACCTCCAGCTTCTTGATGGCCTCATACACCGCCCGGTTGACGATGATGCGGTCGTTGTAGCCGTTCATCACCACGCCGAGGTCGAGGGACATGCCCTTGGATTCGAGCATGGATTTCACGTCGTCGTAGCGGGCAAGGAATTTTTCCAGCGCCCCGTAGTCGTTGCCGCTTGGCATGACGGGCACGACGACCAAGTCGGCAACCATCATGATTTTGGTGGCCACCTCGCTGAGGGCCGGTGAGCCGTCCACGATGACGAAGTCGTGGGACTTTGCCAGTTCGTTGATTTCCCGTGCGAGGCGTTCCTCAGAGGCGATGGAGAGCTTGATGGCGGGCAGTTCCCGGGCTTCCCTGCGCTCGCCCCACTCCATCGTTGACTTCTGCTCGATGTCGGTGTCCACGAGGCTGACCTTGTGGCCTAGGCTTCGGAGGTTGACGGCGAGGTTCTGGGCGATGGTGCTCTTCCCTACCCCACCCTTGAGGTTTGCTACTGCGATGATAGACGCCATAGTTTTGGATGTTTTTTGAATGCGATGTGATTGAAGGCAGCCCGACTACTGTCTTTGGTGAATATCAGACCATCCGGCCCCCTACCCTCCTTTGGGTTTTATTTGTGCCGCAAACGTAAGGATTTTTTCTGTAATTCAGTAGTTGCGGAATTAAGTATTTGCAGAAATATTGAATTCAGTGAGTACACAATTCAGTAAGTACTGTATTCCGTACTTATTTGATAGCTACGAGTATGAAGAACTGCTTGTTATTTTATGCTGTAATTCAGTAAATACGGAATTGCTGATTTTGAAATGGTCGAGCTAGGGATGTTGGTGAACGGGGCTTCGCAGTAATTCAGTAGGTACGGAAATGCTGAACATGCGGCAAGGGCTTTTTTGCAGTAATTCAGTAAATACGGAATGCTGTAAATTTTGGTCATTGCTTTTTTACAGTAATTCAGTAAATACGGAACTACTGCAATGTGTGGTTATACATGACATGCAGTAATTCAGTAGATACTGAATTACTAACATGAAATTGTGGATTTTTTTGCTGTATTTCAGTAAGTACTGAAATACAGATAAATTAATCAATAGCGGTAATAACAGTAATTCAGTAAATGCTGAAATACAGAAATGCTGAAATTTTATCAAATTTCATTTTGCGAGACTTTTGGTGTATTTGCAAGATATCCTGATTCTCCTGAAGCGCAATATGAAATTTGCTGAAATCAGTAATTACTGAGTAATTTGATAAAAAGGGTTTCAGGTTTCTAAGTTTAATCACATGAGGAGTTTAAAGCTTCCCGATTTTGGTTGTTTTTAGGCGCTCTGGGCGATTGTGGCGTACAAAATAGGGTAGGGGCTGCCGCCGCCGAATTGATGGCCTTAGCGGCGATTTTTGCTGGTGGTTTTTGTGGCTTGTGTTGAGCGTAGTGTACCGTAGCAAAGTGGGGTGGGGTAGGGGAGTGTTCAAATTTAGGGTCAATTGACGTCATTGTATTTTGAAAAAATGACACGTCGTGTCCATTCCTCAACATGCCTCAGAGCATGCCCGTGAAAACCGAGGGTAATATCAGCGCAAAGCGCAATCCTAACCTTGGCGCCGATTTAACTTCAAAATAACCTGCCTTTGCTTCGCAATATCCCAGCTTCGCCGTAAACAGCAGCTTCAAACAAAACGACCGACCATGCTGCCCAGCGAATACCTGTTCTTCAAGCCGAACACCGACTTCCAACTGTTTGGAACCCAACACCTTATGAGGATGGCACTGATACTGCTCTTGGCCATCGGATTGTCCATTTTTGCGAAGCGGAAACTAACGGAAGCACAGCAATTTGGCCTGGCCCGTGCGATGACCCTTGTCATGGCCGTGGCCGTCGTCGGCTGGATAGCCCTGAGGGTAGGGGAGGGGCTGTTCGACCCGAAGACCGACCTGCCCCTCGACATCTGCAATTTCACCGCCCTGCTGCTGCCCGTGCTCATGTGGACGCCCAAGCACCGGGTGCAGGAAGTGCTCTATTTCTGGATTTTCGCAGGCACGACGCAGGCCATCCTCACGCCCCATCTCTTCGAGGGCTTCCCGCATTACACCTTCGTGAAATACTGGACCGTACATGGCGGACTCGTGGTTTTCGCCGTCTATGCCACCCTCGTTTTCGGCATTCGCCCGACCTGGAAGAGCCTATTGCGGGCCTTTTTGCTGTTGCAGGTTTATGTCGTGGCGCTGTTCGGCATCAACCTCCTGCTCGGCTCCAACTACGCCTACCTCATGGGCAAGCCGCCCACTGCCTCCGCCTTCGACTACCTCGGCCCGTACCCTTGGTACCTGCTCGTCAGCGAGGGCGTCGCCTTGGTCTGCTTCGTGCTGGCGCTGCTGCCCGTGTTGGCTGCTGGTGGTAAAAAACAGGTAGCATGAAACGCATTTTCTTGGCTAGCTCCGCAATGCTCACGCTGCTTTTCCGCTGCGCAAACCCCGTGGAAACCGACGGCGAAACCCTCGCCAAAGCACAGTGCAGCACCTGCCACGCCCTGCCGTCCCCCAGCGATTTGGACAAAACTACTTGGGACCAATACGTGCTGCCCCGCATGGGCGCACTCATGGGCGTGCTGCCCCTGGACAGTGCGGGCGGACAGTTCATCGAACCTGCTGTTTTGAAATTGGGGAACCCCGCCGTTTTCAGGAAAAAAGCCGACTTGACGAAAGCGGAATGGGCGGCCATTCGCAGCTATTTCCTGCAAAATTCGCCCGCCGAACTGCCCGCCGCCGAGCCTTTGAACTTGGAGGCGCTGCCGCAGTTCGAGCCTCGCTTCCCCGATTATTTCCTAAGTCCGCCGGGCACGCTGCTGGCGCAATTTGCCAACGGAAAACTGCTCCTCAGCGATGTACACAAGTCCCAGCTTTTCAGCTTCGACAATGACCTCGAATTGCAGCGCACGGCCAAGCTGCCAAGCGGCGTGGTGTCGCTCACGGGCATTGCCGAAGGCGAGGTGGCCACCTGCATCGGCTCGTTCTCGCCCACCGATGCAGCCACGGCCAGCACCTTGGCGGTGCAGGAGGCCGTGACCGCTGCCCGGCTTTCGTACAAAAAATCGGAGTTCCTCATCGCCTACCTCGATGGCTTTGCGGTGAAAAAAAACATCAACGGGGCGCCCCTGCCAAGCCTTGACCCCGCCATACCGGATGTGATGGTCGTGGAGCCGTGCGGCCTGCAGGTGCTCGACGAACTGGCTTTCGGGGAAGCTCCTTTTGAGGAAAAAGCGGCCATGCTGGCGCTCTGCGACAAGCTCGCCCAAGACTTCCGGGACGTGACCGAGCACCAATCGAGGCTGAAAATAGAGCACCGCCATGTGTTCGAGGCCATCCGGCAATCGCTGGTGCGCACTTTCACGCTGGGCGTCACGGGCTTCGACACGCCCGGCAGCGCCAACGCCATCCCCGAAGCAAAAGCAGCCTTCGAGGGCATGTACGCTGCCTTCAAAAACTATATGCCGCTGCTCGAGCAAAAAGACCGGGGGCTGGCCATCGTGCTGGATGCCCGCATGGAACATACCCTGAACTACCTTACAGAAAACGACGATTTCGAGACCTTCGACCGCTTGGCCTTCCTCATGGAGCATGTCGAGCCGCAGTACCAGCTTTTTTACGAAGTACACAAATCCTTGGGCGTGGAGTTTGCCGAGGAAGTGGACAAGGCACCGAGGGCGGTGAACTACCATGCGGTCAGCCTGTTTGAGCCGGACTTCCTGAACGCTGGCTTTTACGCCAACCTGGACCTGAAGCACCCGCTCATGGAGAAGCGCAGGGAACTGGGCCGGACCTTGTTTTTCGACCCGGTTTTGTCAAAAAAACTTGACCGCTCCTGTGCCTCGTGCCACCACCCGGAGAAGGCGTTCACGGACGGGCGGCCCAAGCCCCTCGCCGCCGACGGCCAGCACTCGCTGCTCCGCAATTCGCCCACACTGGTCAATTCCGTTTTCGCAGACCAATATTTTTGGGACCTGCGGGAGCCACGGCTCGACCGCCAGATGCTGCACGTGGTGAAGAGCGAGGAGGAATTTGACACCGACTACCCCGAAATCATTGCGAAGCTGGGCCAAAGCGGCGAGTACAATCGGCTTTTCGCCGAGGCGTACCCCGAACAGCCTGATTATCAGCTGTCCACCTACACCATCAGCGATGCGCTGAGTGCCTATGTGGCCAGCCTGACGGACTTCGACCTATGAATGTTGCAAGGATTGACCAAGTTAATATAACGTTTGCTGATGAGGAGTAGCCCACCTTTGCAACCTGGAGTTTTTCCAGAATAATACGAGTAAAAACATTATCATGAATTTAGGTAAAATATTCCTGGGCATAATGGCCAGCGTTGCTGTTGGGGCTACATTGGGCGTCCTGTTCGCTCCCGACAAAGGCTCTTCAACCCGGCATAAGATTTCCAAAAAAGGAAATGACTATGTGAATGAGTTGGGCGAAAAATTCAATGGCATGGTTGAAAGCGTCAGCAACAAGTATGGAAAAATCAAGGACGAGGTTGTCCATATGGCGAAAAACGGAGAAGCCAAGGTAGATGCGGCCCAGGCCAAGTTGGCAAGTTTGCCAAACCGGGAGACGCTTCCCCTAAATTGAACAATGCGGGCATGGAAACTGCAACCCATGAACTAAAAGCCCGATTAAATTGGATGAAAAACATAGTGTGAGTAGCTGCTGGAGCTACAACTTGGCGGTTTCCGTGTTCGCATTTTATTCCCATCTTTTACTTTCCACTTGAGTCATATAGCTCATGCCCAAAACTTGGCGGCTTACAGAACAGAACCTGTGAATTGTGCAAACCTTTCCCCGGTTTATGTAACGAAGCAGGGCAAAATGGTGCCCACATTTGTAGCGTGGAAATGTTCCCACGAAAAAACTTTTAAAATGAAAAAACTAACACTTTGCATCACGGCAATCGGCCTATTTTTATTGGCTAACCCCATGCAAATGAATGCCGCCACGCTGGAACCTGTACCAGTGGCAGCCGACTCCACCGCCATCGCTGTCAATTCCCTAATCCTAAGACTGGACGAAATCGCCTTGATTGAAAAAGCAGCACTTCGCCCTGCTGAACGGAGGGCCTTGCGCAAGGAAGTCCGTTCGATAAACAAGCAACTCAAGGCTGCCAACAGCGGGGGTGTCTATATTTCGGTAGGTGCTTTGCTGATAGTTATTATCCTACTGATTTTGTTGCTCTAAGAGCATGACTTAATCTGGCAAATAGCACAACCATTATCTCATCCTATAAATAAATCATCATGGGAAATTTACTTTACATCATCGCAGTGCTGCTGGTCATTGGCTGGTTTATCGGGTTCGTAGGTTTCGGCACGGGTGGAATCATCCACATCCTGCTCGTCATTGCGGTAGTCGTAGTATTGCTACGGGTCATTCAGGGAAGAAAGCCGATTTAAAAATGCTTGAAAACGTTTGTTCGGCCACCCTACGCATGAGCCGAATAAACCTGTTTTATTCATACATCCCGATTTAGCGCTTGTTTTGGATTTGGTCACTTGGCTCAAAACGGCCTCTACCGACTAATCGGCACCGAGATTTTCGCCAATGTTCCACCTTTTTTCGGTCAAGTAGCCCCGCTCCCGACTTAGGCCGGGACAGGTTATTTTCCTTCAAAAAGCTGAAAAATTGATGGAGAATCGCTCGTTTTTAGCTCAAGCACCAAATCCCAAAAAGTGCTTATGTTTTTTTAAAATAAAACCATGCCTTTACTTAATATCATCATCGCATTAATCGTGGTAGGCGTCCTGCTTTGGCTGGTCAATACCTATATTCCAATGGACAGGAAGATTAAAAACATCCTCAACGTAGTGGTGGTAATCATCCTCGTCGTTTGGTTGCTGCAAGCATTTGGCCTGTTGGAGTCCTTGAAGCGGATAAGGATTTGAGCGATTAAATCAACCCCATTTATATTAAAGTTGATGGCAGGCTTTTTCGTCCCGATAGGAATCGGGAGGAGGGGTTATCAAACCCCGGTGTCCCGGAACGCCGGGGTTTGATAACCCCTCCGCCAATGAGTACAGGACTCATCGACGCAATACTGAGCAAAATGCCCGGGATGAACAAGTGGCGCAAGGATTTTTTTCGCCACGCCGTCCACCTGTTCCTCTGCATGAGGGGCAGGCACAACTTTGAAAACATGGAGCGCTACGGCAGCTACGACGAGTGCAGCTACCGCTTGAACTTCGAGAAGCCCTTCGACTTTGCGCTGTTCAACCGGGAACTGATACGGTTGGTGTGCGGCCCGGAGCGCATAGCGGCCTTCGACCCCAGCTACCTGGCCAAGAGCGGCAAGCACACGCCCGGGGTCGGCTGGCACTGGTCGGGCAGCGCCGGTCATGCGAAATGGGGGATAGAAATCGGCGGCCTGGCCGTTGTGGACGTCACCAACAACACGGCGATGCACCTGCGCAGCACACAGACGCCGGACTCGGCCTGGCTGAGGGACGAGGGCACCGGCCTGCTTGAGCACTACGCAGACGTGGTCTGCACCGCCAGCGGCCACCTTTCGGCGCTTTCGGTTCGGCACCTGGCGGTGGACGCCTATTTCGCAAAGCGGCCCTTCGTTGACATGGTGCTGGCAGGCAGCGGCCTGCACGTCATCACCCGGCTGAGGGACGACACGGTGCTGCGCTACAGGTACACTGGCCCGGCCACGGGCGGCAAGGGCCGCCCCAGAGAGTTCGCAGGCAGGGTGGACGTGCGCAACCCCGACCCGGAGCACTTCACCGTCTGCTGCGAGGAGCCCACCTGGCGCCTGTACGAGGCCGTCGTGCATTGCAAAGCCTTCAAGCGCTGGCTGAAAGTGGCGGTACTGCACGAGCTGGACGGGAACGGAAGGGTCAAGCGGGTGAAGATATACGCATCAACAGACCTGCAACTGCCCGGCCACGACGTGTTCATTTATTACAAGGGCCGTTTCCAGATAGAGTTCCTGTACCGTGACGCCAAAGGGCACACCGGGCTGGAGCACTGCCAGAGCCGCAACGACGACAGGATGGGGTTCCACCACAACCTGTCGCTGACGGCGGTCAATGTGGCCAAGGCGACGTACTGGTACTGCTTGGGAGAAGGTCAGCGGGGGCCGTTTTCAATAGCGGACATCAAGGCCCAGCTTTTCAATGAACTGATGCTGGAAAGATTTTTTTGCGTGTTCGGAAAAGACGCAGACCCGCTAAAAAATCATCCGTCTATTGTGCACATCAGGAACTTCGGCGTCAAGGCTGCGGCTTAGGTGCTTAAACTTTCACAGACTATTGTTGCGGCTTAGGTGCTTAAACTTTCACAGACTATTGTGTATATAAACCATGATAAATCAATAATCATGAACCTCCTCAATTACGCCAATAAGGCGCCACGCAAGCCGTGGTTGTACTTGATTGGTATTTTCATACTATTAATTAAATGCTTGCCAGCGCAAGCGCAAGAACCATTGTTTGCTGTGCCATCATGGTGGTTCGGAGCGGCCAGCGGCGCCAATGTCAATATCCACGATGGCACCAACCAGCGGCTGAACAAGAATTTCGCCACGCCCGTCGCATTCGGGAAAGGCAATGGGGTAGGGCTTTACCTTGCGCCCTTGCTGGAATACCACCGCCCGTACGCCAAATGGGGCTTCATGCTGCAAGCTGGTTACGACAATCGGCAAGGCACTTTCGAGGAGGTCGTTTCGAGCTGCAATTGCCCAGCCGATTTGGACGCTGACCTGAGCTATATTTCGGTGGAGCCGAGCCTCCGCTTTTCGCCCATTTTAACCAAACTGAATTTCTATTTATATGCCGGCCCACGCTTGGCGTTCAACTTGGACAAATCGTTCACTTACCTGCAAGGCAACAACCCGGACACGCCAGAACAAACGCCCGCCCCAGCCGTGAAGGGCGATTTTGACAATATTGAGAAAATGCGGGTCTCCCTGCAAATCGGGGCTGGCTACGACATTCCTATTTCGTCGCAGCTCACAAAAACGCAGTGGGTGGTCTCGCCGTTCGTCGCTTATCACCCGTCGCTAGGCCAGTCTCCCCGCTCTACCGAGTCGTGGGGCCTCTCCACACTGCGGGTGGGCGCTGCGCTGAAACTGGGGCATGGCCGCAAGTTGGAAACCTTCCCCGAAGCCATTTCACCAGAACCAAACGTCCGATTTTATGTGAGCGCCCCCGCCAATA
>JALOMF010000158.1 GCA_025455635.1 Saprospiraceae bacterium
GGAGCGGACGATGGCGACGGTCATTTTACAGTGCTTGTTTTTGACTTTGCGTGATATGGTGCGGTGCGAAGGTTGGTAAAATGCCGCAGAAAAGGAAAGCCGGGGCGAAGAAAGACGTTTGCTAAAATGAAAAGCGGCTATTTCACAAATCAAGTTCATGAAATAGCCGCTTTATTTTTTGAAAAAACCTGCTCAAAACCATACGCCCGTGCCCATCGCCAAGCTGGGCAGCCCCACATCGCCCACCTTCGTGCCTTGGTAGCCCGCATAAACCATGAACCGCTTGAGGTGTACCTGCATCCGCACTTGGTGCTGGCGGGCATACACGGCATTGGGGAAGCCCACCACTGCATCGGCGTAGAAGCTGAGCGGCTTCTTGAAGTACCAAGTGAGGCCGATATTGGCGGAGGGGCTGCCGTAGAGCAGTTCATCGCCGCCGCCGTTGAGCAGCATCAGTCCCCCACCCCACCAAAGCTGAAACTTGGGGTGATGCACCCGGTTGTAGCTCAGGTTGAGGTTGGTGATGGCAAGGTTGTCGGTTCCGGCACTGTTGCCCCGTTCGTCTTCCAGTTTTTCGAGGAGCTGGAGGTGGTTCACGTCGAGGTTGAAGGCCCTGTTCGGCGACCACTTGGCCTGGAAATAGCCGCCAAAAACCGCATCTTGGTTGGTCTGCAAATGCCCCGTGAGCTGGAGGCTCATGCGCTTCATCGTTTGGTAGTCGTCGAGGGCGTAGATACCGTTGCGTCCATCGGCGTAGGGGTAGTTGCTGAAGGCAAGGGAGTTGGCGGACCTCTCGTTGGGGCCACGGAAGAGCAGCCACCAAGTAGGCTCCAAGGCAAAATTGAAGAGCAGGTCGGCCCACAATGCCGAGTTGTTGGCGTTGCCGTTGCCCCTGCCTTCGCCGCCGCCATTGCTGCCGCCGCTCAGCACGTCTTTCATTTCACCGAGTATTTGCGCTTGCGCAAAAAATGGGACGCTAGCCAAAGCAAGAATAAAAAATATTTTTTTCATAGCGGATGATGGATTTAGGTGATAATATAACGTTGCTGGGGCGGTAGTCGCTGCATCGGTTTTTATTATTTCTAAGACAGGGGGAATTTGCGTTTCCCCTTATCTCATGGTTTTAAAATCTTGTTAATAAACCGCCAAATTCCCCAACAACCTCAATAAAAATTGTCGCCGTTCAAGCGAGACCCCGCTTTACCCAGCGAAATCTTGCATGCCGCCGAAGCAATAAAAGCCGCTCCGTTTTGCACTGCACCTACAGTAATTGCTCGTTCAGCATCAAAAAAAAAGCCGCCCGGACATTGCCGGGCGGCTTTCAGATTAAGCGGTAATGAACTGATAATGAATTACTTAACCACTGAAACACGCACTACTTGCTGGCCTTGCCCAGAAAGCAGGCGAAGGAAGTAAACCCCCGTGTTGAGGCTGGTGGTGTTCAGCTCGTAGCGGTTGTAGCCCGCTTGGAACTCGTGGTTTGCGGAGCGCACTACCCTGCCGTTCACGTCGAGCATTTGCACGGCGATTTCCATTTGGTTTTTCAACATAAAATCAACAGTGGCAGCTCCGCTCGTCGGGTTCGGGAATACCTTGAGGGCAGAGAGGCCAGTCACTTCGTGGGTCGTTGTGATGGTGCTGAGTGTGGCCGTCGTGGTTGAAACACAACCACGGGCAGAGGTAACGGTCAGCGTGACAGTTGGGCTGCCCACGCTGCCGGCGTAAGTGTGCGTTGGGTTTTCTTCTGTGGAAGTATTGCCATCGCCGAAATCCCAAGCATAAGAAACAGCACCTGCCGTCGTGCCCGTGAAGTTAACAGTATGGTCATTGATATTGGTAGAAATACCGGGCGTCAGGCCGTAGTTGATGCTGTTGGTGTAGTCAGCAGTGCCAGGTGCCCATTCTGTCCAGCAGTCCGTCCAGTCAGTGTCGCCCATGGCGCCACGGTAGGTAGTTGTGGTGAAAAATGGGTCCATGACCGTTGGGCTGGTGTAGTTTGCGCCACTGAGCAGCGGCGAGCCAGCCATCGGGCGGAAGTCAGGGTTGCCCGTGAAATTGAATGGATTGGTCAACATCAGGTTGGTCACCGTGGCCACGCTGTCGTTGCCGGAGGCGGCAAACTCCGCCTTCACGGCTGGCAGCGAAGCTGCTTGGCCAGAAGCCACGGTCACGTTGGCACCCGCTTGGCAAGCAAGCGTGTTGGCCACGAATTCCACCTCGCCATTTACCGCAAAGCCGTCCACGGTGCAACCGCTATCGAGCAAAAGGCCCGTTGGGAAGCCAGAGAACGCCGAGTTGAAAATGTCAATGTACGAGCAGCGGCGGATGTGCAGCGCACGGCGGTAGTTGTTGTTCGGGGTACCAGGTTGGCCGATTGGGCCGAGGATGGTCACGTTGCTGAAGTCACCGTCTGTCTTCGGGCCGTTGGTTGTGCCTTGGGCATCATTGTCGGACTCGAAGCCGTTCGAGCCGCTCACGTCGGCAAGCTGCGGGTCGCTCACGCCGAGCAGCCACTGGTTTTTGCCTTGGTAGCCGAAGTCCACGTCGAAGATGTCGTCAATCGTTGCGTAAGCCACCAAGAACTTGCCGTTCACGGTGCCACCGAACCACTCGAAAGCGTCGTCGCCGCCGAAGCTGGTCATGACATGCTCGATGGTGGTGCCACTGCCGACGCCGCCCATGGTCAGGGAGTTCAACTCGTTGTTGGGTTGGAACGGGATACCAGCGTACTCGATGCGCACGTAGCGCAGGATACCGGAATTGTCGGCTGCGTCGGTGCCGCCGTAGAGTGCCTCGGAGCAGCCGCCTTCCACAGTAGCTTCGCCGCCGGGTACGTTGATGGGCGCACGGCCCAGCAGAATCACGCCGCCCCAGTCGCCCGGTGTGCGCTGTCCGACAGGCTTGTTGGAAGTGAAAACAATCGGACGGGCAGCTTCGCCGTCAGCAATCAGCTTTGAACCACGCATGATGATGAGCGCTGCGCCCTCACCACGGATGACGGTGCCCGGCTCGATGGTCAGGGTGGCATTGTTGCGCACGTAGAGGCAGCCGCCTTGCAGCACGTAAATATTGTTGTTCGTCCAAGTCGTGCTGGCGGTGATGTCCGCATTGACGATGGTCACGGTTGGCGTTTGTACGCCGTTCACCATTTTGCAAACTTGGTTGGTGCAGCCAGCGTTGGTATTTGCCGTGAGGCAAACATTATAGTTGCCAGCGGCGGCGTAGGTGTGCGAGAGGCTAGGCGCAGTGGAGTTGGAGCCGTCGCCGAAATTCCAGTTGTAGGTGTTTGCGCCCGTAGAAGTATTCTGGAAAACCACGGTCGAGCCGTTCACCGTGAAGGTGAAATCGGCAACTGGTGTCGGGTTCACGGTCACGGCCACGGCATCGGATGCAGAAACGCAGCCACGTGCATTGGTCACGGTCACAGTGTAGCTGCCCCCGGTGGTCACGGTGATGGTCTCGGTGGTTGCGCCATTGCTCCACAGATAAGAAGCGAAGCCAGCCGGTGCAGAAAGCACCACGTTGCTGCCTGAGCAGAAAGTTGTGGCACTGCCCGGGGTGATAACTGGTTTGGTGATGTAGTTAATCGGTGCAACATCGTAGTTGGCGTTGCGGGCGTTGAACTCGCACCAGCAGTCCGTCCAGTCGGTGTCGCCGAAGGCGCCACGGTAGGTGGTTGGTGTAAAATAGCTGTCAAGCGTTGGGCTGGTGAAATTGGCACCACTGAGCAGCGGGGAGCCTGGCATCGGCCTAAAGTCAGGGTTGCCCGTGAAATTGAACGGGTCGGCCAGCATCAGGTTGGCCACAGTGGCCACGCTGTCGTTGCCGGAGGCGGCAAACTGCGTTTTCACAGCCGGAAGCGAAGCAGCTTGGCCGGTGGCAACTGTCAGGTTTGCGCCAGCTTGGTTGGCCATTGTATTGGCCACGAATTCCACTTCACCGTTTACTGCGAAGCCATCCACGGAGCAGCCGCCGTCGAGGAGCAAGCCCGTTGGGAAGCCAGAAAACGCAGAATTGAAAACGTCAAGGTAAGAGCAGCGGCGGATGTGGAGCGCCCTGCGGAAATTGGAAGCGGGCGTGCCTTGGCCGATGGGGCCGAGGATGGTCACGTTGCTGAAATGGGCGTCTGTTTTAGGTTCGTTGGTCGTACCTTGGGCGTCGTTGTCGGTCTCGATACCGTTGGAGCCGCTCACGTCGGCGAGCTGCGGGTCACTGATGCCGAGCAGCCACTGGTGCTTGCCCTGGTGGCCGAAGTCCACGTCGAAAATATCGTCCACGGTTGCTTGCGCAACGAGCCATTTGCCGTTCACCGTGCCGCCGAACCATTCGAAGGCATCGTCGCCGCCGTAGCTGGTCTGCACGTGCTCGATGGTGGTTCCGCTGCCCACGCCACCCATGGTGAGCGAGTTCAGCTCGTTGTTCGGCTGGAAGGGGATACCAGCAAACTCGATGCGCACGTAGCGCAGGATACCGGAGTTGTCGGCGGGGTCGGTGCCGCCGAAGAGTGCACTGGCGCAGCCGCCTTCCACGGTCGCCTCGCCGCCGGGCACGTTGACGGGCGCACGGCCACAGAGCATCACGCCGCCCCAGTCGCCGGGGTTGCGCTGGCCAGCGGCCTTGCTGGAAGTGAAAACGATGGGCTGCTCGGGAGTACCATCGGCGATGAGCTTGGCCCCACGGGTGACGATGAGTGCCGCTTGGTCGCCCTTGATGATGGTACCCGGCTCAATGGTGAGCGTGGCGTTGTTGGTCACGTAGAGGCATCCGCCTTGCAGCAGGTAGATGTTGTTCTTTGTCCAAGTGGTGTTCGTGGTGATGTCGGCGTTGACGACGACCTGTGCCGTCAGCCCACACACCGCAAGAAATAGTGCTAAAAATAGGAGTACAGTCTTTTTCATAGAAGATTGGATTGTGTTGAAAAATGCCTTTTTTAAGACGCTGCAAAAGTCTTTGGTGGGCTTTAAGCGGATGTTAAGCCAAGTTGATGAATTTGTATTTGACATCAATTTTGGGTTAACTCGGTGTTAACCATTAACTGTTTTAGGTTGTATGCGGCAAAAAATCTGGGCCTCGTTTTTCGGGACAGTAGCTACCTTTGGCCCACGGCATGAAGTGAGCCGAATGCATTTTCACCTATAAAACAATCTACGGAATGAAGAACTTATTTATCCTAGCAGCCTGCCTAGCGGCTTTTGCATCCTGCAAAAACACCGGCTCCACAGAAGTTTCGGAGACGACAGGCGTGGACACGACCGCCTCCCCTGCCCCCGTTGCCGAACCCACCGAATCACAACCAATCTGCTACCTCATTGCCGAAGGCAAGGACAGCACCACGGTGAGCCTTTCCATTGCCGCCGACGGCACGGTCACTGGCAACTACGACTGGACGCCTTGGGAAAAGGACGGCGCCCACGGCACCTTCACGGGCAAGCAGGAGGGCGAACTCCTCAAGGGAATCTACGACTACACCATCGAAGGCTCGAACCAGCAGCAGGAGATGGTGTTCAAGCTCACTGGCGACCAATTGGCCGAAGGCGAGGGCGAACTCGTGGAAGGCGAGGGCGGCATCCTGAAACTCAAGGACGCCTCAAAGCTGACTTGGAAGCCGTTCGTGAAAGTAGCGTGTAAGTGAGTCCATAGTCTTCAGTCCGACAGTCCGACAGTCCGCAGTCTTCAGTCCGACAGTCCGCAGTCAGGGGCTGCTAACGCGGCACTGACTGTGGACTGAAGACTGTCGGACTGAAGACTGCCAATTTTAAATATGTACATCCACCGCAATATCCACTGGAAAATCACCCTGCGCTTCGCTTGGAAGTTCCTACTGATTTTCACCGCATGGAGCAGCCTGATGATGCTTGCCCATGTTTACCTGCACAACAAGGGCACGAACGTCTCCATTCCCTTCGCACCACTCGGCACCATCGGGGTGGCCGTGGCCTTTTATTTGGGCTTCAAAAACAACCAGAGCTACGACCGCTTCTGGGAGGCCCGCACCATCTGGGGCAGCATCGTGAACGGCAGCCGCAACTGGGGAAACCAAGTGCTGGCCTACGTCTCCAATTTTCACAAAAACACCAGCCTCACCGACGCCGAGCTGCACGAAATCCACAAGCGACTGATTTACAGGCACTTGGCTTGGATAAATGCCCTTCGGCTGCAATTGCGCAAGCAAAGTAGCTTCTCGCCGAATTACGTTGGGGCCATCAAGCGGTTTCAGACGAGCAGCCCAGAGCGAAGCCACTGGGAAAAGGAGGTCAAGCCTTTTTTAAGCGAAAAGGACTACGAGGACCTTATCTGTGTGCAGAACATGCCCGCCCAAATCTTGCGGCGCCAAGGTGAAGACCTCCAGTTTTTAATGGAAAAAATGCGGGTCATCGAGGATTTCCGCCATATTGACCTCATGGCCAGCCTGAAGGACTTCTACGCCGACCAAGGCCGCTGCGAGCGCATCAAGAACACGCCGCTGCCCCGCCAGTACAGTTATTTCAGCAAGGTGTTCACTTGGGTTTTCATCCTGCTGCTGCCATTGGCGCTGGTCAACGAGTTCCACAAAATGGGCACTGGCTACGACTGGCTCGTGGTGCCGTTCAGCGTGCTCATTTCCTGGATTTTCATGACCATGGAACTCGTGGGCGACAACAGCGAAGACCCCTTCGAGAACTTCATCAACGACGTGCCGATGAACGCCCTTTGCCGCAATATCGAGATTGACCTGCGGGAAATGCTCGGCGAGACGGAGCTGCCGCCGAGGGTGCTGCCGGAGAACGGGATTTTGATGTAGGAATGAGGGATGAACTCACGCTCATTAATAATTCATCCCTATTTCCTCAACACTTCCCAGATTAAGATGCGATTAGAATTTCCGTCAGTGCATGGTTTGCACAACCCCCTCCCTATTTTTGCTAAAACAATTTTGCCTAAAAATTGTCAAAAGGGAAGCCTATCCTTTCTTCACGCTAAACGAGCTTGAAGGACTCCATTCCTAAATTGATTCGACTATGCAATCTTATCTGAAGTATTTGAAGACGGACGCCATGTCTGGCATGGTCGTTTTTTTGGTTGCCCTGCCACTTTGCCTCGGCATTGCTTTGGCCAGTGGTGCACCGCTGTTTGCGGGTATTATATCAGGGGTCATCGGCGGCATCGTCGTTGGTTTTTTGAGTCATTCGCAGTTGAGCGTATCAGGCCCAGCGGCTGGCCTGACGGCCATTTTGCTGGCAGCCATCACAAGCTTAGGAAGCTATGAGGCATTTTTGCTGGCGGTGGTACTTGCTGGCGCAATGCAGTTGTTGTTAGGCTTTGCAAAAGCTGGCACCATCTCCAACTACCTGCCCTCCAACGTCATCGAAGGGATGCTCACGGCCATCGGCATCATCATCATACTCAAGCAGCTCCCCCATGCCATCGGCTACGATGTGGACCACGAGGGCGACTTTTTCTTTATCGAGAAAGGTACGGGCCACAACACCTTTTCGGCCATTATTGACGCCATCAACTACTCGCACCTTGGGGCCGTCATCGTGGCGCTCGTTTCGCTCGGCATCCTCATCACTTGGAACAAAGTGCCTGCCCTCAAAAACCTGAAAGCCGTACCGGGCGCATTGGTCGCCGTGGTGGTTGGTGTCATCATCAATGAGACTTTCAAGGCCACCGGCTCCAGTTTTGCCATCGGACAAGACCACCTCGTGAACCTGCCCATGCCCGCTAGTTTCAGCGAGTTCATCGGCCAGTTCTCATCACCGGATTTCACGGCGATTTCCAACATGAACGTCTGGGTCGTGGCGGCTACCATTGCTGCTGTGGCGAGTATCGAAACGCTGCTCTGCATCGAGGCGGCGGACAAGATGGACCCGCTCAAGCGTTTCACCAACACCAACACCGAACTGAAGGCACAGGGCGTGGGCAACCTCCTCAGCGGCTTGCTGGGCGGCATCCCCATGACCTCGGTCATCGTGCGCACCTCTGCCAATGTCAACTCCGGCGCCCGCACCAAGCTCTCGGCCATTGCGCACGGCGTTTTCCTGCTGGTAGCCGTACTGGCCATCCCCAGCGTTTTGAACAAAATACCGTTGGCCTGCCTCGCCGCCATCCTGCTCATGATTGGCTACAAACTGGCCAGCCCTAGCGTGTTCAAGCACATGTGGCACAACGGCTGGTACCAGTTCATCCCGTTCATTGTCACCGTACTGGCAGTCGTGTTCACCGACCTGCTGAAGGGCGTGGGTATCGGCATGGTGGTCAGTATTTTCTTCATCCTGCGGGCGAACCTGAAAGTGGCCTATTTTTTCAAAAAAGAAGAACACCATGAGGGCGAGACCATTCGGATAGACTTGGCACAGGAGGTTTCGTTCCTCAACAAGGCGGCCATAAAGCAGACGCTGTCGCATTTGCCACCCAGCAGCAAACTCATCATTGACGCCACCAATAGCGTTTATATTGACTACGACGTCATCCAACTTTTGCAGGATTTCTTGAA
>JALOMF010000001.1 GCA_025455635.1 Saprospiraceae bacterium
GGATCGGCGATAAACCATTCAGCGCATCCGAAAGCTTCTCCGGGAACAGCGCCTGTGGCTCGAAGTCTTCTTGCACATAAAGCGTGTACGGCGTTTTCACGGCGGCCTGCCCTTTGTTCAGGTTGTTGGCCAAGCCCTTGTTGACGGGAGCAGTCACGAGCCGGAAATTGTACTGTCCTTGCAGCGATTTCAAATAAGCCTGGTGCTCGGTTTTGCTGCAATCGTCGGACACGATGATTTCACCAAATTGCACGTTTAATTTTTCAAAAGAAGCCAATAAACGCTCCAGCGAGCGGCTGCGGTTGTAGTGAGTCACCAGCAGCGTAATATTTTGGAAGTGGTAGTTGAATAGTTGCATGTTGATTGATTTTTAGATGCTTGATTTTAAATTAACGATAGATGAAGCATTTGAAATTGATGGCAGTCACCATCGAGATATCAAATCCCGATTTTCGGGAACACTGAGGTTTGACAACCCCTGCTCTCGTCAATGGCTGCTTTTGACATTTTTTGTACATCAATTTTAAAAGCTACTAACATAAGGGGATGAATTTATTGAATTAAAGGCTGATTTTCCCATTGGCCGAAGCCCGTTCCTCATCTATTTGGTCGTCGTACTTCGGCGCCAAGAATATAAGCGGAATCAGCACGCCCAGCACGATGCCAGTTGGCATTTGGCTATAAACCTGGTTGCCATAGCTGGCCATGAAAACGCCGCACATAGCGCTGAAGATGCCCGCCGCCTTGAACCGAAGGGCTGGGTCACGGATATTATAGACGACGTAGCCCCCCTTGCCCACGAAATAGCCGAACATGAACAGGTGCAACGAAAGCCCAATAATGCCCGTTTCGGCCCAAATTTTCACATAATAGCTATCAGTAGCCGTGTTGCCGAGCAGGCTGTGCGGGGCATATCGGTAGCCCCAAAAGCCCGCTGCCCCGATTCCACCGCCAAAGGGCCTGCTGGCCAAGTAGCGGCCAAAAGTTTTTTGGTTTTTCAGCCGCACCAACAGGGAGGCGTCATTGGGGTCGAAGGCCGTGCGCATGCGCCGCACTTGCTCTACGTGCTGCAAGCCTTTGGTGTATTTCAAGAAATAGAAAGCCCCCCCGGCCACTAACAAGCCCATGATGAGGATTTTGTGGTTGCGGCTAAGGAACAGATAGACCAATATTCCGATAGCCGGCACTGCCACAGCTCCCCTCGTGCCAGATATGCCAAAGCCAACGAAGTTCAGGATGGCGCCGAGGATGTAGAATATCCTCGCACCCTTGGAGATTGGCCCCTGCGCAATGATGCCGCACATGAGGGCGAACATGGCCTGCGATGCGCCGAACTGCCCAGCATCGCTGTAAAACGAGAATACCCGAAGCACGCCATGAAGCACATGCGTAAAGGCGTAGCCCTCCACATAGAGCCAGCGGTGCTCGGCCTCATCCACCCCGAAGATGAACTGGCGAAGCCCCCAAAGGGTGCCCAACATGGAAAAAACACAGTTGATAACTAACAGCTTATCCATGTACTTCCTGTCCTGGGCAATCATGAATACCAAAGCAAAGCAAAGGAGTTGGTAGAACCCATCGCCCCGCATGGCATAAAACCAGCACTCGAAGCCATTGGATTCGGGGTTCACGATTTCGAGTATGACCAGCCCAAACCAAGCGTAGGTCACGTACATGATGTCGTTGTTCAGGTGCTTCCAGTTGACCTTTGTTTTTTTGAAAATCAAGGAAAGCAGGCCGATGAAAAGGAAAATATCCACCAAAAGCCCCCAAGAGGCCGCCACATAGCGCCCGATGCCCGCCGAGAAAAAGCCCACTGCCAAGGCCACCACGAGGTTGGCATACGTGTTTTGGAAAACATAGCCGATGAACAACAGCCCAACGGGCAATGCCAACAGCGCCATGCCCACCATCAAGCCGCCCTTGCCGATGAGCCAGCCCAAGAACACGGACAACAACACCATCAAAAACCGGACAATGTTCCGCTGACGCTGTTCAAAATCTGTGTTGGTAGTTATCGTGGACATGATTTACTGTTTGTTAGTACAAAAATCAGGGCAGAAACCATGCCGTGTGGCGGGTTTTCGGTTTTGGGTAGGATAGTCCGCCCTCCGTCGTGCATCAATTGCTAAAAGGCAACAAGCTCATCTACGATTTAGGAGGCAAAAAGCATTGAATTTGAAAGACTTTTATCTAGGTAGAATCCTATACCATATCCAATGGCCCATTTGGTGTGGAGCAGAAAACCCGTTTCAGCCCCCGTCCCACCATTTCCCGAAGGAAAGCTGCCAAAAAACGAAGAAGCCCGATGCAGCGCAGGTTTTGCCTACATTTTTGTGCCATCGAACAAATAAAAACAACATGTCGATGGAACTCAACAACGAACAAATCCTATGCATCGGCTTCCCGGCTTGGGAGGGCGACTACCTGAAAAGCACCGTGCAACTCGTAGGCGAGCTGGCAAAAAACAACCGGGTGCTGTACGTGGAGTACCCCTTCACCTGGAAGGACGCCATCATGGGCAAAATAGGCAGGGCCAAGACGCCGTGGCGCCGCATCCTCGGCAAAGAGCAGCGGCTGCGCAGCCTCCGCCTCGACAACGGGGCCGCAATCAACGTACTCACGCTGCCCCCGATGCTCCCCGTCAACTTCATCGGCAACGAGTTCCTGTACGACACGATGATGGGGGCCAATGCGCAAACCGCCTACCGGGCCATCCAAGCCGCCATGAGCGAGCTGGGCTTCCACCGCCCCGTGGTGGTGAACGCCTTCAACCCGTTCTTGGGCGTGTTCCTGGCCCGGCAGTTCAACGAAAAAGCACTGATTTACTACTGTTATGATGAAATAAGCGCCGCAAAATGGGCAGGCAAGCACGGCCCACGGCTCGAAAAAAGGTTCATGCAGCAAGCCGATGCCGTCATCACCAGTTCCCAACCACTTTTCCAGGCTAAAAAACAATATGCACGGCGCTCCTTTTTAGTGAAAAACGGCGTGGACTTCGACCTGTTCAACCAACCGACCACCGTCCAACGCCCAACGTCCACCGACCAACGCCAGCCGTCACCCGTCGTCGGCTACCTTGGCTCCCTCGACGAGCGCATAGACTACAACCTGCTTGAATCCGTCATCACACGCATGCCGCACCGTAAATTCCTATTTGTCGGCCGTATCAATTCACCCGAAGCAGAAAAGCTTCGACGTTTACCCAATGTGGAGCTTGCAGGCAGCCAGCCTGCCGCAAGTCTCCCAATTTGGGTGCAAAAATTCGGGGTGTGCATCATCCCGTTCCTGAAAAACGACCTCACAGCAGGCATTTACCCGCTCAAAATCAACGAATATTTTGCCGCAGGCAAACCCGTGGTCACCACCAGCTTCGGCGACCTTGACGACTTCCGCCGGTTGGTGACCGTCGCCGACACGCCCCAAGCGTTCGTACAAGCCATCGAAGACGCATTGCAGGGCGACCGCATGGGCGGCGACCGCCACCGCATGGCCTTCGCCCACGGCAATTCCTGGTCGAAGCGGGCCGCCGAAATGGGCATTGCCATCAATGTGGTGCTGGCCGAAAACCGCCTTCAACTGCGTGCCGGAGAAAACACTTGGATGCCCGACAACTACAACCGCTGGGGCGAGGCCAGCGCTGCATTTTTCCACCAAAAAAACAATAGCCGCAATACGGAGCGCAACCCAGACTTGGCGCAATTGCTGGCTTTTTCATGAAATAGAGAAGGTTCGTAAAACGACACTTTGGACGCTGCCAGTTCATCTTGGCTGGCAGCGTACTTTTCATGAAACCATTCGCTGTTCATAGTTTTTGTTTCAATAGTATCGTGTAGATAAATTGGCAACCCGCCATTGCTGGTCTTGAATGTGACTGGCAATGGCGGTTGTTTTTTATGGGTTTATAACGGTTGATAATGGTTTATAAGTAGGTCATTGAAATTAGTTTGGATTTCGATTAAAGTCTAAGTTGTTCAAAATCAACGACTTGTGCCTCGTAAATCGTAAATCTAAAATCGTAAATCTACTTAACGGTTGATAGCTTGCATAACGACAACCATTATGAAACCATATAAAACCATGTAAACCGTTATAAACCATTATCAACCGTTATAAACCACTATCAACCCAAAAATCCCAAAAACCCCGCAAAACCTGCCAAAAAACGAAAGTTCCCGCCCTGCGCTGCCGCCTGCCCGCACATTTGTACCATCAAATCAAATCGCCCCCTTGCAAATCTTCACGGTCAAATGATTGCTTTTAAAATACTCACGATTGCGCTGCTCGCCTACCTCGGCTGGGCCGTCGTTTACCAGCTAGGCTACGCCATCGCTGGGCATTTTTTCAAAAAAGAAAAAGGAAAAGCCGATGGCAAATACCGCCGCTTCGCCGTGCTGATTCCGGCTTTCCGGGAAGACGCCGTCATCGTGGACACGGTCAGGGCCACCCTGCGCCAAAACTACCCGGAACAGTGCTTTGAGGTGATGCCCATCGCCGACCAAATCTGGAACACAACAATAGCCGACATCAAGCGCCTCGGCGTCCATCCCTTGCAGGTAGCATTCGACAAAAGCACCAAGTCCAAGTCCATCAACGCCGCACTGGCGCAGCTCGGCGACGACTTCGACGCCGTGGCCGTGCTCGACGCCGACAACCACCCCAAGCATGATTTCCTGCTGCGCATGAACGAGGCGCTGGGCCAAGGCCACCAAGCCGTGCAAGGTTGCCGGGTGGCCAAGCACGACGGCGAGGGCCTCTCCCTCCTCGACGGCGTGTCGGAGGCGGTGAACAACCACCTGCTTTGCAGCGGCCACCGGGCGCTCGGCCTTTCGGCCAGGCTGGCGGGGTCGGGCATGGCCTTCGATTTTCAGGTTTTCAAAAAAGTGATGGCCAGCATTGACGCCATCGGCGGCTTCGACAAGGAACTGGAGCTGAAACTGACCCAGCAGGGCGTGAAGATTGCCTACGCCCCGCAGGCCATCGTCCTCGACGAAAAAGTGGACAATGCCAAGACCTTCGCCCGCCAGCGTGGCCGTTGGCTCGCTGCGCAATACCGCTACGGCAAGCGCTTCGCCGGGTCGGCAGTGAGGGCACTGGTACTGGAGGGCAGGCTCGATTTTTTCAACAAAACCCTGCAAATGGCGCTGCCGCCCAGGGTGGTGTTGCCAGGTGTGTTGGCCATGGGCACAGTTGTTTCATTAGTGCTGCAATTGGAATTTTTGCCCATCTGGGCAATGCTACTGGCAGGCAATTTGCTGTGTTTCGGGCTTTCCATCCCCCGTGCTTACTGGAACAAGCAATTTTTACTGTCGTTGCTGCAATTGCCCGTAGCATTTCTATCCACCTTGAAGGCGCTTACCCTAATGCGGGTGGCGGCCAAACAGTTTCTGCATACGCCCCATGGAGGCATGGCCTTCAACAATGGCGAGGGCTAGTAAACACAAATAAAGTAACTACTGAGCAAGGTGTAAGAGGAGGGAGAAAAAAATGATTTTTTCTCTCTCCTTCTATGTTCTGGGGTGTTTTTTGGTGGATTTTTTCAAGTTTTTCAAAAAACACCACATGCCTAGTAGTTGCAAAAAAAATAATCATGCTCGGAGAAGGAGTACCCTGGCATATCGTACTTGTTTTCTTTTTCCTTGCCGTGTTGATCGGCATCAACAATGGGAAAAAGGAGGCAGCTGCTAAGCGTGAAAAGGGTTCGTAAAAATCCTATTCCATCAAAACCGTCGGCTACGCCGTCAGGTTGGAACAAACCTTGGTTCGTGGGTGTGCGCCTGGCATGGCCACGAACCAAGGTTTTTGAATACAATGGCCACAATAACTAGTTTCAAATGCGCCTATTGCTCGTCTGTAAGTCCTTGCCATATACCTACCAAGGTGGTATCCAGACCCACACCTGGAAACTGAGCGAATGGATGCTAAAAAGGGGCCATGAGGTGAGCATCCTCACAGCGGGCAGCCTTAAAAACGGGCAGCGAATCAAAATGGTGGAGGGGCGTAAGTTGATAGAGATACCCTACCTTCCAGGACGAAGTTTGCCCATAATACCCACAGCTGCAGAAGAATATGCCTTTAATCTTGCTGCACAATACTGGTTAAGGAAAAATCAAATCAACTACGACATCATTCACCTGCAAGGCCGAAGCGGCAACCTTTTTCTGAAAGACAGAACCAAAGTGAAAGTGCCCGTGGTCAACACCTTGCACGGGCTAATGGAAATCGAGTACAAAAACAGTGTGGGTCGCAGTAGTACCACACTGGAAGCTTGGGTGCATTGCCGAATTGCCACCTCGATGGAGAATTTTTCGCTGCGCAACGCCGATGCGCTCATTGCCGTCAGCAACGAGATGCAGCAGGGAATTGCGGAGCGAAGCCAAGCCTATTTGCCGAAGACAACCATTATCTACAACGGGGTGGACGTACCTGAAGCACTCCCCAGCACAGCAGCAGACCCGAACTTGCTGCTCTTTGTAGGCCGTTTGACCGCCATAAAGGGCGTGAGGCAATTGGTGGAGGCGATGCGAATACTGCCTGAAAAAATCCAGTTGGTAATGGTCGGGGATGGCGAAGCAAAGCCTGAGTTGCATCGCCTCATTGCAAAGCACCGACTGGCCAAACGCATACGCCTAACAGGCGCACAGGACAGCAACCAAGTGGCAGCTTGGATCAGCCGCTGTTCGGTGCTGGTGCTCCCAAGTTTTTATGAAACGCAGGGCATCGTGCTGCTGGAGGCCAACTCGATGTGCCGCCCCGTGGTGGCTAATGCCGTGGGTGGTGTGCCGGAGGTGGTACAGGACGGAAAGAACGGCTTGCTGATGCCCAACAACTCCCCCGATGAGATAGCCAAGGCCGTGCTTCGCCTGCTAAACGACCCCGAAGCTGCTGCCAGCATGGGGCGCTGGGGAAGGGAATACGTGCGTGACAAGTTCGCTTGGGAACAGATTGCGGAGCAAACGGAGCAACTTTACTTGCGCTTGTTGCCGAACAAACCCGACCAAGCCGGCATGAACCTCATAACTCAAAATGAGGTGTGAGGGAAAAAGGGAGAGGGATGAACATGCGCCGTTTTATCCCTTGACCCTCATTCTTCATCCCTAAAAAAATACTTCCATTGCCATATTCGATTCAAATACAAAAAATACTTCGTTCGCCGTACACCTTTTCGGTGGCCAGTGCGCTGGCTTGGCAGGGCTTCGGCCTGCTGACGTTCATGGCGCTGGCGAGGCTGCTTTCCGTCAGCGAAATGGGCGTTTGGGCCATCTGGATTTCATTGCTCACCATTGCCGATATGCCCCGGCAGGGCTTCACACAAAACGGACTGGTGAAGTACACCGCCGCCGAGCCGGAAGCCTGGGGCAAGTGGCTGAGTGCGGGCTTGCTGCTCAACTCGTTGGCGGCACTGGTGCTGGGCCTATTGCTGGCAGCCGCACTGTACTTGGGAGCGGCACTGCTCGAAATGCCCGACCTTCGCTCGCTCGCTCCCTTCGCCTTGCCTTTCATGCTGCTGCAAAGCCTGACCCGCTATGGCGAAGCCGCACAAATCGCACGCAGCGACTTCCGGGTGATGTTCTTTGCCAATGTGCTGAATGCTGGCTTGCAGTTTTTGGCGGTCGGCCTGCTGCTATGGACGGGGACGCACCCCAGCTTCCCACAATTGCTCGCCGTGCAGGCACTGGGCGTTTCGGTGGGCTGCGTTTTTACGTATTTCGTGGGGAAAAGGCATTTCCAGTTCGGGCCATTGGAGCGTGGGCGCATTGAAAGCCTTTTTCATTTTGGAAAATTCGTGGCAGGCACCAATTTCGTTTCGCTGCTCTTTCAGCGATTGGATACACTGCTCGTGGGCACCTTCCTAACGCCTGCCGCCGTGGGCATATACAATACCGCCACCCGCCTGAACGGCCTGCTCGACCTACCGCTCAACAGTCTTTCCATGGCACAGTCCCCAGTTTTGGCAAAGGCCAGTGCTACGCCAGGGCAGATACAGTCGGTAGCCCGCAAATGTGCGCTGCAACTGGCATTGGTGCAGGTGCCAGCCTCGGTGCTGCTCATCATTTTGGCGCCCTATGCCATCACTTTGTTGGTGGGGGAAAAATACCTCGAAGCCGCACCCTTGCTGCAAATCCTGGCAGTGACGGGCTTGGTGAAGCCTTGGACCCGCACTTTCGGCATGACATTGGACGCCATGGGCAGGCCGGGCCTCAATTTTGGGATGTTGCTCTTCAGCATAGCCTTCAATTTATTGCTGTTGCTGTTCTTTGTGCCTTGGCTGGGCGCGATGGGCGCTGCATTGGCAATGGGGCTGGGCATCGTCATATCCACTGGCGCTGGGCAGTTGCTGATGCGCCGTTTTTTTAAAAAAACACAAAACATTCAGGATGGAAACCCTTCAAGTATCAGCCTCCAGCCCAACTGACGCTGCCGCCTTTCGCAAGGCCACCGGCCAGCCGCTGGTGAGCATCATCACTGTGGATTATCGGCAGTTGAAAGTCACTTGCGAGCTGCTGGATTCCATTGCGAAGCTGGCCTACACAAACCTCCAAACCATCGTGGTGGACAATGGCGCATTGGCCGACAATACGGCTGCCTACCAATCGCATTTGCCTGATGTTCAAGTGATTGTGAGCCAAGAGAACTTGGGTTTTGCTGGTGGCAATAATCTTGGCATTCGGCAAGCACAAGGCGATTTCATCTTCCTCATCAACAACGACACGGTGGTGTCAGATGGGCTGATTGAGGCACTGGTGGCCCGCTGCCAGCAGCCGGGCGTGGGCGCTGCCAGCCCTAAAATCAAGTATTTCGACACGCCGGACGTCATCCAGTACGCAGGTTTTACGCAAGTGAACCCGCTCACGGGGCGCAACAAGGCCATCGGCCAGGGCGAGCTAGACCAGGGGCAGCATGACACTGCCCGCCCCGTGCCCTACTGCCACGGCGCTGCGATGATGCTGCGCCGGGAGGTCATCGAAAAAGTAGGCTTGATGCCAGAGGTTTTCTTTTTGTACTACGAAGAACTGGACTGGTGCGAGCAGATTCGGCGGGCGGGCTATGGGATTTGGTATGAGCCTGCGGCCATGATTTTACACAAAGAAAGCATCTCCACGGGCAAGGCCAGCCCGCTCAAAATGAAGTTTCTTACAAAAAATCGGATACTTTTTATGCGCCGGAACTTCAAAAATTGGAAGTTGGCGGCATTCTTGATGTTTTTCTGTGCCATTTCCCTTCCGACACATTTCTTTCGATTGGCGTTGGTAGGCAACCTCGCCAATCTGAAAGCACTTTGTAGGGGAGCAATGGCAGGTTTGGCGGGTGCCAAGCTTTAGAAAAAAAACATCACATGAAAGGAATCGTTTTCACTGAATTCATGGAAATGGTGGAGCAAAAATTCGGCTACGAAATGGTGGACGAACTGCTCACCAGAACCGACCTGCCTTCTGGCGGCGCCTACACTTCCATCGGCACTTATTCGCACCACGAGATGGTGAGCCTGGTGATAGGCTTGAGCCACAAAACCAAGACACCGATACCTACCCTGCTGTACAGTTTTGGGCAGCATCTTTTCCAAACATTTTCCAAGTCGTATGGTCAGTTTTTCGAGGGCGTGCCCGATGCTTTCACGTTTTTGGAGAGCATCGAGCGGTACATCCATGTGGAGGTGAAAAAGCTGTACCCCGATGCTGAACTTCCCCGTTTCCAAACCAAAAGGTTGGACGAAAAAACGCTGGAAATGATCTACCATTCCGAGCGGAGCATGGGCGATTTGGCGCATGGCCTGATTGCGTCCAGCCTCGAAAATTTCAAAGAAAAGGCCGAAATCCAACGGGAATCATTGGAAGATGGCGGCAAAACCGAGCGCTTCGTCATCACGAGAATATAGCCGTTTCACTGCATGGATTACCAAAAGGAGATTGATTTATTGAATCGGCGGCTCCAGCGGGAAATCAGTTCCCGGAAGCAGGCAGAGGCCATCCTGGAGCAAAAAGCACTCGAACTGTACCGGGCCAATGACGAATTGCGGAGCCTCAACGAGGGGCTTGCGCAAAAAATAGCCGAACGCACCAGCGCCCTCGAAGACAGCGAGCTGCGCTACCGCCAAATCGTGGAAAATGCCACGGACATCATCTACCGGGCGGATGCGCAAGGCTATTTCACCTACGCCAACCAGACGGCTTCCGCCAGGCTGGGCTACTCCCAAGCAGAAATCATCGGGCGGCATTTCATCGAGTTTGTGCATCCCGACTGGCAGCAGGAGGTAGAGGCTTTTTACAAAAAATGCCGGGACGAGCGCCAGATGAGCAGCTATTTGCAGTTTCCCGTTTTGACGAAAACTGGCGAGTTGATTTGGCTGGAGCAAAACGTGCAGTTCATCCTGCACGAGGGCGAAATCGTGGAAGCGGCATCCGTGGCACGTGATTTCACCAAACGGAAAATGGCGGAAGAAGCGCTAAAAAACACGCAAAGCCGCCTTACCAGCCTCATCGCCAACCTGCAAAGCGGCATCCTCGTGGAGGACGAAACCCGGCACATCGTACTGACGAACCAGCTTTTTTGCGACCAATTCGGCATTGAAGCACCGCCCGAAGCACTGATTGGCGCCGACTGTTCAGCGTCGGCGGAGCACACCAAGCATCTTTTCAAAGACCCAGAAGCATTCGTAAAAGCCATTGAAGAGCTGTTGGAAAACCGGGAAATCAAGGTGAAGGATGAACTGGAAATGGCCGACGGGCGGACGCTCCTGCGGGACTATATCCCCATCTTTGCCGAAGGCAAATACCTGGGCCACCTCTGGCAATACCGGGACGTGACCGAGGAAAAACGGGCCGAGGAGAAACTGCGCCGCAGTGAGGAGAAGTACCGGGGCATCATCGAAAACATGGAGCTGGGCCTCATGGAAGTGGACAACATGGGCCGAATCATGCGGGCCTACCACCATTTTTGCGAAATGACGGGCTACTCCGAGCACGAACTGCTGGGCAAAAAGGCCAATGATGTGTTCTTGCCGCAGGAGTTCGCCACCGTGATGAAGCAGCAAGCAATGGACCGCATGAAGGGGAAGGCGGGCGTTTACGAAATACAGCTTTTCAAGAAGGATGGCAGCCGCATCTGGGTCATGATTTCAGGAGCGCCGATTTACAACCAATGGGGCAAAGTTATTGGCACCATCGGCATCCACTACGATGTATCGGCGCAGCGGCGCCTCCAGCAGGAGCTGTTCGAGGCAAGGCTGCGGGCCGAGGAGGCACAAGAGGCAGAGAAGCAGTTCCTCGCCAATATGAGCCACGAGATACGGACGCCGCTCAACGCCATCATCGGCATGACGCACCTGCTCTACGACACCGCCCCCACACCCGACCAACAGCACTTCCTCGACATCCTGAAAAGCTCCTCGGAGATACTGCGGGCACTCATCAACGACCTGCTCGACCTCTCGAAAATGCGGGCCGGGAAGCTGGAGGTACACCCCAAGGAGTTCGACCTAGCCGGGCTGGTGCGCACCATCCAGAAGACCTTCCAAATCAAACTGGACAGCAGGCCCGTGGAGGTAGAGGCGGAGATTGACCCACGGCTGGACACGCTGCTGCTCGGCGACGACCTGCTGCTCAACCAGGTGCTGCTCAACCTCATGGGCAACGCCGAGAAATTCACCGCCAAAGGCAAAATCGGGCTGCGGGTGCAACAGCAATCGAGGCAGGGCAGCGCCGTCGCCGTCCGGTTCGAGGTCTTCGACACTGGCATCGGCATCCCACCGAACAAGCTCGACCTCATTTTCCAGAGTTTCCGGCAAGTGGACGGCGACATCAAGCGGCGCTACGGCGGCACGGGGCTGGGGCTTTCCATCGTCAAAAACTTGGTGGAACTGCAAGGCAGCGAAATCATGGTGGACAGCACGGAGGGCCAAGGAACGGTCTTCCATTTTGTGCTGGTGTACAAAGACACGGGCATCAAGACCTCCGGCGTGGCAGAGGTTTACCAATCGGCCAAGGCCGATTATGCGGGCCAATGCAAGGTGCTGGTGGTCGAGGACAACAGCATGAACCGCCGCTATTTGGCGAGCCTGCTCAAAAGATGGAACATCGAGCACGACATGGCCGTGAACGGCAGGGAGGGCGTCGAAATGGCGCAGCTACAGCGCTATGACCTCATTTTCATGGACATTCAAATGCCCGAACTGGACGGCTACGAGGCCAGCATTGCCATCCGCAGTGCCGCCAATCCCAACCAGCGCACGCCCATCGTGGCCCTGACGGCCTCGGCCATGCTCTCCAAAAAGGACAAGGCTTACCAAGCGGGCATGGACGACTACGTTTCCAAGCCGTTTACCCCTGAGCAAATACTGACAGTATTGGAAAAATTCGTCAAAATAGCGGCGGACACCACTGTGCCAACCGAGGATTTCCTGACTGAAAATACGGGCATTTTCAGTGGCGCAAAGGGCTTGGACGCTGCGCAACTGCACGACCTCTACGCCGACGACCACGAGTACGCCCTTGATATGTTCGATGCTTTTTTAGAAAAAATGCAGGACGAATACCAGATGCTGCGACCCTTGTTTGAAAAAAAGGACTGGCCGGCCCTGTCAAAACTGGCGCACAAGCTCAAGCCCTCCTTCCCGATGGTAGGCTTGTCGTGGCTCGAAGCCGATTTTCAAAAACTGGAAACGGAGGCCACAGCCGGAGCGAACGACCAGGATATTGAATTGATTATCAACCAAATAGAAAAAATGATAGCTGTGGGCATCCCCTTGGTGAAAGCCGAGATGGAGCGCCTTCGGCGGTAAAAAAGTTCATGAAGTTTGAAGTTTCAAGTTTAAGAGCCTGTCCCGATTTCTCGGGATTTCAAGGAGTACCTGCTTAAATGCAAAAGTGTCGCATTATTGAAGCGGTTCTTTGGCTAAATCAACCATTTCAAAAAAGTGATTCGCATGCAACTGAGCAGTATTTCCGTGAAATCCCGAGAAATCGGGACAGGCTCTTAAACCTTGAACTTGAAACCCAAAAACCTTTACGAACCATTGAATAAATACAGCAATATGAAATGCCTAATCGTTGACGACGACAGCATGGCCCGGACGGCGCTCCAGCGGCTTTGCAGCAAGCACGAACAACTGGAAATCGTGGCCACTTGCGAGAGCGCAGAGGAGGCGCTGGAGTTTTTCAAAAATGAGGAGCATGGCGTGGAGCTGCTTTTCCTCGACATGGAAATGCCGGGCCTCTCCGGCACCGAGCTGCTCGACCGCCTGCCCGTGGCCCCGATGGTCATTTTCACCACCTCAAAGGCCGACTACGCCTTCGATGCCTTCGAGTACGGTGCAATTGACTTTTTGAAAAAACCCATCGCACAGCCCCGCTTCGAGCAGGCGCTTCAGAAACTCTTCGGGATACAGGCTGGCAACCAGCAATTTCAGGCCAATTCGCAGAACATCTACGTCCGCACCGAGGGCAAGTTCGTCCGCCTGAGCTGCGACGACATCCTGTTTTTTGAAAACGTGGGCGACTATATCCGCATCCGAACGGCCACGGGCGCCAACCACATCATCCACGGCACTTTGCGCAGCGTGGACGAGCGGCTGAACGACCCCCGCTTCCTCAAAGTCCACCGCAGCTACATCATCAACCTTGACAAAATCGTGGACATCGAGGAAAACACCCTGGTGATTGAAAAATCGGTCATCCCCATCAGCCGGGCGCACAAGCCGATTTTGATGAACAGGTTGCGGATTTTGTAAGGGTTGATAAGGGTTGATAGCGGTTGATAAGGGTTGATAGCTCGCATAACGGCAACCTAATATCAACCAACCTAATATCAACCGTTATCAACTGTTATCAACCAAAATCAATAAACCTTCGACACCGCCCGGTATCCGTTCTTGTTTTTGTACCAATCGGTGAACGCTGACCCGCCCGATTGCGCCCACTGCGTGAACTTCAAATGCCCGGCATTGATGGGCGCCCGCTCCACGGGGTAGTCAAAACTCACTGGAACATTGATGGCAAATGGCAGTCCCGTGGCAGTTTGGTAAAACACGCCGTTGCTAGGGTCAGTCACGTCGTCGCCGGAGCCGAAGAACGCAGCATTGGCGAGCGAGGTTGGCCGATGGCCGGGCAGATGAACCTCCTTTCCTCGAAGGCCGTCCACAAACATAAAGGGGTTGAACGGTGCCACGCCCAGTTCCTGCCTCGTCACGGGTGCCGTGAACTGGATGGTCATGTTGAAACTCACCGGATTCACGCTGCCCCTCTCCTTTTCTGTGTTTAGGATTTTGTCGCCGCCCAGTAGCGTCAGCGATTGGTCGAAGGCGATGACTACCGCCTTGCTTTGCTTGAACTCCACGCCGTTTGGTGACAAAATTTCGCCCAAATTTCCATTGATTTGAAAGCCCGTGACAGAGGCGACCTTGTTGGGTGCTACGCCCATTTCAAAGCCAAAACCGTTCTCTTGCACCCCGCCAGCGGCCCGCAGTTCGAGGGCTACGTCCATTTTCACGATTTCATTGTTGGCGTTTAGGTATTCCTTGAAATTGTAATCCACCACGAGGTCGTTCATGTCGTAGTCGCCTTTTCTAGGAAAAAGGTCTTCAAAAGCCAGCGTAGCGAACTGCCCTTGGGCGGGCGTGTAGGCGTAGAAAGCGATGTTCGGGTCGTCCGGTGCCACGTCCACCGAATTGGAAACGCCGTCCTCGTCGTTGTCGTCGGTGTTCACCGCAGCAGCCAACCGCCCGGTTTCAATGGCCGTGAACGGGTTGGCGCTCACGTAGAAAATCGCATCGTTGAAGTCGTTGTCGCCGCCGGGGCGGTCAATGTCCTCCATGCCGAGGATGAGCTTCTGGAGCGACTGGTCGTAAAGCAACGCCACGTGCTGGCGGTACTGCGCTTGGGTGAAGGTGTTGAGGTTTTTGTCGGCGAATTTGATGCCGGGCTTCACGTCCACCAATTTGGTGGTGTTGTTCCAGCCATCCGGCACGAGGAACCAGCCGACGCTCGTGCCCGCCGTGAAGCTGCCGAGGTAAACCTTGTTGCCCGTGACGAGGCTGCCCCCGCTACCTTGGTACGAAGTGTTTGGGAAAACGATTTTTAGGCTTTCAATATCGTCAACGGTGGCGGGCGGCGTCTCGGTGGGGTAGGTGTAGTAGCCAAGCGCATTGCGGTAGCCAGCGCCCTCGTGTACGAAAGTCACCCAAACCTCGGCGTCTTCCACGAGGTTGACCGTCGAGACGAGGTCGTTGTCAAGGTACTCCGGGTGGTAGGTGGGCACGGGCTGGTTTTCCGGCAAACTGGCATTGATGACTTCCAGTACCTCTTGGCTTACCACGTCGTTGGGTGAAACGAGGTAGTTGGGCCTTCCCGTGTTGCTGTAAGTACCGAGGTAGCTGAAAGTGACGGCACCACGGCTCCCGACCGCTTCGCTGGGATTGGCCGCCACCGTGCTGCTGCCCGAATTGCCCTGCAAAAACTGCATGTCTTCGCCGCCGCCAACGAAGCCCTCTTGGTTTTCTTCGCCGAGCACGATGTCCACTGCTGCCGAAGTGCCCACGCTCACCAGTTTTTCGGCAGGCAAGCCGAGGTAAGGCGTCTTGACCAAAATATCGGCGGCTGCATTGGGGAGCGCCACCATGAGTTGGGCCGTGCCGCTGGTGCCCGTGCTGGCAGTTTGTAGCACGAGCAGCGATTCGCCATCAGGCAGCAGGACTTCAAAAGGCACATTTCGCAGCGTGATGCCGTTGGCGTCCCTGGCCGAAACGTTGAGCTGCACCGTTCGGGTAGTGCTGAAGCCAAAGCCTTGCGGAATATTCAGTTCCTCCATCGGCACCGCAGCGGCGCTCTCATCGAAGGCCTCCTCGGGTAGGTCTAAGTCGCAGGAAATCAGGGAGGTAAGTAACAAGAAAAAGAGCAAGTACTTCATTTTTGAAAAATATATTTGGTTTGTTTATACATTTTCTTGCTGGAAAACCGCCAACGGTGTTTTCACCAAAATCATCAAGTCCATGGCAAAGCTGTACTGCTCTGCGTAAGCCACATCCAGCTGTTTCCGGCTGTCGGCGCTGGTGCCCGACTTGCCACGCTCGGTCACCTGCCATAGCCCGGTGATGCCCGCCGGTGCGAGGAAGCGGCCAATGGCCTGGTCGGAGGTGAGCTTGGAGGCTTCGTAGAGCGGGAGCGGTCGGTTGCCCACGAGCGACATGTCGCCTTTGAGCACATTGACCAATTGCGGCAGCTCGTCAATGCTGGTGTTGCGGATAAAATGCCCGACACGGGTGATGCGGGGGTCGTTCTGGAATTTCACGAACGCCTTTTTTTCTTCTGCTTCTTTGTTCATAATCCATTCGTTTTCGCTTATGTAGCCCTCGTCGGCAACGAGCAAGTCGTCACCTGTTTTGTCCCATGAAAAATGGGTCTGTGGCACTGCTTGGCCGGAATTCCCATAATGGTTTTGTGCCTTCATTTGCTCCAGCAAGCGGTCGGCATCGGTGCGCATGGAGCGGAATTTATAAAAATCGAAAATCTGATAGCCTTCGCCCACCCTTTTGGCGGCGTAAAAAACAGGACCTCGGCTCTCCAATTTTATGAGGACTGCCACCACCAGCAAAAGCGGGGAAAGCAGCAGCAATAGGACCGAAGCTGCCATGATGTCGAACAGCCGTTTGACCGCCCGGTACATGGTTTTATCTGCTTGAAAATCAATGGGTTGTGTTAATGCGTAGGTCATTTTTTTGTGTTGATAGCGGTTGATAAGGTTGATAAGGTTGATAAGGTTGATAAGGTTGATAAGGGTTGATAACGGTTGATAGCGGTTGATAACAGTTGATTGGGGTATCGTCTAGCGGGAAATCAACCGTTATAAACTGTTATCAACTGTTATAAACCGTTATCAACCCATTTACGCATTTGCTTGCGCAAAATGGGCGGTGGGTTTGGAAATCAGGTTTACCCGGAGGGCAAGTTCTTTTGGGTGGAAGGGCTTTGCGAGGAAGTCGTTGGCACCGGCCTCAATGCACTGCCAGCGGCGCTCTGTGTCCTTCACCCCGGAGAGCATGAGCACGGGGATACCAGCCCATTGGTTGTTTTGGCGGAGGTGCTTGAGCAGTTCAATGCCCGTCATTTCGGGCAGCTCATAATCGAGCAGGATGGCATCGGGGATGGGGTTGGTCTTGAGCCAAAGTATGGCCTCCATTGGGTTTTTGAGCGCAATAACTTGGAAATTGTCCTTGAAAATAGGTGCGAGGAATCGGCGCATCATCTCGCAGTCGTCAATCAGTAGAATGGTATTTTTCATGATTTTGTGTTTAATTTTTTTGATGGGACAAATATGGCGGCAAGGCTGCCGTTCAGGCGGGAGCTTTCGTTTTTTGGTAGGAAAGGCGGGGATTTTGGCAGGAATGAGTGCCGCTTGGTTGGGAAGTGGATACAAATTAATAGCTGAACAGCGATGCAGCGAGGTAGATTCAGCTGCTAAATCAGCCCTCTCCTCCTCGCCGCTGCCACGGCCTCCATTTTGTTGTGGACTTGCAGCTTGCGGTAGATGTTCTCGATGTGCTTGCGCACCGTGCCGGTGCTGATGTGGAGGTTCTGGCCGACCTGCTCGTAGCGGAGGCCCTTGCTGAGTTGTTCGAGCAGCTCGATTTCCCGGTCGGTAAGGTCGTGGTCGGCAGCGGCAGGTGTGGGCGCCACCGGGTTTTTGCGAAGCAAGGAAAGCGCCTTGCGGGCAATGGCGGGCGACATGGGCGCACCGCCTTCCATCACCTCCTGCAAGGCCCGGTGCAGCACCTGCGGCGGCTCGTCCTTGAGCAGGTAGCCGTCGGCCCCGGCGAGTATGGCGTTGAAGATGTTCTCCTCGTCGTCGAAGACGGTGGCCATCACCACCTTCACCTGCGGGTGGCGGGCCTTGAGGGCGGCTGTCGCCGCAATGCCGTCCAGCACGGGCATCTGGATGTCCATCAGCACGATGTCGGGGAGGCTGGGCAGGGCCGGGAGCTGGTTCAGCAGGTCTTGCCCGTTCACGGCGATGCCCGTCACCTTGAAGTCGGGGGACAGCTCCAGGTTCTCCCGCATCATCTTGGCGAGGCGGGCAATGTCTTCGGTGATATGGACGTGGTGTGGGCGCATGGATATGTATCTTTTTTTGAGTGTTTTGCTGTATTTTTGTAAAAAAGTTAAAAATGACTACATCAAGCATTGCATTGCAGGAAGCCGAGGCTATTCTAAGAAAATTGACGCCCAGCGAAAAAGCGCAACTGATTAGTCGGGCAGTCAGCGAAACCCCAAATTCTTTCCCCGGCATCGAGAAAACCCCCGGTGTTTGTGGAGGCGACGCCGTGATTATTCGAACTCGCATCCCAGTTTGGCTATTGGTCAACTGGCAAAAACTCGGTCTTACAGATGCACAGTTGTTGGAGGAATACCCAACTTTGATTCAGCAGGATTTGAACAATGCTTGGGCATATTTCGCTGCTTTTCAAGAAGAAATCGAAAATAACATCCTTGAAAACGAACAAGCATAAGCAGTGGCAAAAATTTATGCCGACGAAAATTTCAACTTAAAATCTATTGCACGGCTCAAGGAACTGGGGCACGATGTTCTCACTCCCCATGATACAGGCCAAGCCAATCAACGAGTGCCCGACCCAAACGTTCTTGATTATGCGTTAAAAACAGAACGCATCGTACTCACATTCGACCGCAAGGATTACGCTCGTTTACACCTCCAATATCCTGCACACCACGGCATCATTATTTGCAAACAAGATACTGATTTCAACGCATTAGCGCTCCGAATTCATCTTGCCATTGAGGCTGCCAAAGGCGACCTTCATAACCAAATCCTCCGCATCAACCGCCCCAACCCAAGCGCAAGACCGTCCTGATTTCCTCCATACTTTCTTCATCTTGAACGATACCTCGACCTGATTTAACTCCTCAGATGTGTTTGCACCCTTGCTATGGGTGGCTAGTTCCTTGATTTATCGGAAACTCAATTCGGTTTTTCGATGGTTTTTTATCGTAAATTTGTCAAAAATAGCAAATCATGCCAGCCAGTACCGCACTACAAAAGGCAGAAGCCATACTTACAGAATTGACCGAACAGGAAACTGAAATTCTGCTGCAACGGATATTCGATAAGCGAAAACCGAGCAACCGGGGAATTTCTAAAACGCCCGGCGTATGTGGTGGTAGAGCTTGTATTGATGGCACTCGAATGCCGGTTTGGTCTTTGGTTTACAGTAAGTTTTTGGGGTTGTCGGAGTTTGAAATCGTATATCGTTTCCCAACTATGACCATTAAAGACCTAAAAAACGCTTGGGAATATTATCTTCAAAATAAAGCTGAAATAGAATTCGACATCCATGAAAACACCGCTGACGACGAGGATGATGAGTAATAAATACTTATGGCAAAACTTTATTCCAACGAGAACTTCGATGTTGCTGCTGTGGCTATTCTGCGCACTTTAGGCCACGAAGTACTTACGACCACCGATACTGGCATGGCAAACCAAAAAATCCCAGATGATGAGGTTCTTGCCTTTGCACAGAAGCTTGGATTCGCAGTGGTAACCTTCAACTACCAGGATTTCAGGCGGCTGCACCTTCGTACACCAGGCCATTTTGGCATCATCATTTGTTCGCACGATAAAGATGCTACCGCCCTTGCCAACCGCATCCACGCCGCCATTGCAGCCGAAGGCGATGACCTCCAAGGCAAACTCCTCCGCATCAACCGCCCCAACCCAAGCGCCAAGCCCTAGCCTCGACTAATTCCCCGGCCCGAAATTAAGCCCCATCGTGATGCCCATGTGAATCACAGCGCCCCAGTACTTGTCCTTGCGGTTTTCGAGCAGTGGGTTGTCAATGGTGTGCAGGCTGCGGTCGAGGGCATTGCCAGGGTCGAAGCTGCTGTAATTGGCACCGAAGCCAAAGTGCATGTCAATGCCAAATCCCTTGCTCAACGACATGCCGCCGAAGTTCAGCAGCACCACGTACTGCTTAACACTGGGGTCGAAGCGCTCGCTGGAGTAAAACAGGTCTGCGTCACGGGTCACGTTCACGAACATGCTGTCAAAACTCTTTTCCACATAGCCGAGCTGGATGCCGAAATAGCTGCGGTTGTTGTTCCCATAGAAAAACTTGGGCTGGAAATGCAGTTTCATCCCGTCCCAGCGGGAGATATTGTCTTGGGCGGCGTCATCCACTTCCTCTATCCACAGGTCGAAGATGTTCTCCTTGTTGCGGTTGATTTTCTTGTAGCCGAACTCGATGGCCGCTTTTTCAAACACAAAATCCACGACCACGCCATAGTCCCGCTTGGGGTTGGTGTTCAGCAGGGGGAACATATCTGCGCCGATGTACAGGTTGAAGTCCCGGTTGTTGCGGCGGGCGATTTTGTTGGCCCGTTCCTGCGCCTTTTTTTGCTCCGCAACGCAGGATTCCGCCTTCTTTTCGTACTCGGTTTTCTTGGCCGTTTTGCCCCAGTCGCCGTAGAGCTTGGCCACGTTGCGCAGCGCATCGCAATCGGAGAGGCTGGTGCCAGCGGCCATGCGGTCCACTGCCGAAACGCCCACGAACTCGGCGGTGCTGGCGTTCAGGGGCTTGCCCAACTGGGCGTGGGTCTTGGCCACTTGGGCGTAGTTGTTGGCCACTTGGTGCCAGGCCGTGATTTCCGTCACGTTGTTGCGGTAGCAAAGCTCAAACAGGCGCAGCGTGTTGGGGTTCTCCTCGTCGTATTTGACGGCGATGGGGGCCGCCTTCGCCCAACGGGCTACGTGCTGTGGCGTGGTGGTGCCCTGGTTGGTGCGCAGCAAAATCTCCATCGCCCGCTTCACGGTCGGGTAGTTGAATTCCGTGACGACCTCCTTGTTCTTGCTGGTCAATTTGTCGTACTCCTCCATCGCCTGCAAGGCGTAGTTGCTGTGCTCGTCGGGGGTGAGCAGGCCGCTTTTTTTGGCCTCAATGTCCAGCATTTTGTTCACTGAGACGTAGCGCAGCCAGTCGCTGAGACTGGGGTGTACGATGGCTTTTTTATTGGTTTTCAATGCCTCGTCGTACTTGCTGAGGTTGTAGCAGATTTCGGCGTAGCCGGTAAGGAACTCGGCCTGCGTCGGGGCGAAATTGTCCCAATTGATGACGAAGTTTTTGCCAAAAAACTCGTATCGCAGCGGGAAGTCGCTGCTCGTGAACGAGGTCACGTCCCGCTCGACACCTTTCATCACCTCGTAGGATTTGGCGTTTTCGCCCTTCATGCCCAGCACGAAGCCGTACTCGTAGTTGAAATTGTTGCGGAAGTAGCGGGCTACCTTGATTTGGTCGGCATTGCCCTCCCGGATGACCCGGTCGAGCAGCACCACGCCCTTGTCCATGCGGGCCTTCATGTCGTCAACATTCGATTGGGTGAGGGTCTTGGCGTTCAAGCCATCGCCATACTCCCGCATGGCGTTGTAGATTTCCACTGCTTTTTGGAGGTCTTCGATGGGGGTTTGGGCCTGTGCGGCATAACTGAACAAAAGCATGGCCAGCCCCGCCATTGCGAAGCGGATGAAATGTCTCATGTTGGTTTGCGATTTTTGAAAAAACACCCCGGAGACTTGCGCCACCAAGGCTTTTTGACCAATTGATTTTTATTGTTTCACATATTCAATCCTAGCGGAGAGGCAATCGGGGTCTTTCAGCGAGGCCGACACTTCCTTGCGGAATGCCTCGGTGCTGGTGACGGCATCCACGCCGCCCACGAGCAGGCCCACGTCGTGCAGCACGAGTTTTTTGCCCTCAAAGGCATAGTGGTAGAGGTAATAATCACTGCTCTCGCCCTCGGCTGGCTGCGAGAAGAGGAAAGTGTGCCCGTCCAGTTTGGTCGTCCAACTGAAATAGGCAAAGGCGTCGTTCAGGTAGTTGTCGCTGTGCTCCATTACCTGCACGTTGAAGGTCACGTCGTCCTTTTTCGTGAGCCTTACCTCCAGTATCTCCGCCGAGTCCGACAAGCTCTTCCAATTTCCGAGCAGCCGGGTGTCCAGTTTTTCCACTTTGTCGGCTTCGCAAAGCGGGTAAGTAATGCCCACGGGGCAGCCCGTGGTGAAAAGGGCCAAGAGGAGCAAGCAGCCTAGGCCCAAGAACGGGTGAATCGGATTTTTCATTAAATATTTTTGATTGGTGATTTTCATTTGGCTTTTTAGCAAAAACTGCAAGCTAAAACAACTGCCGCCTTCGGGCTATAAAACTTGCTGATGGAAAAGAGCCGTGTGGCCAAGTGGAATGTAGCCGGAAGCCAACAAATGCCAGCCACCGGCTTTACCGAATCCACGATTTGGTTGCTTAGGGCGATAGGAACTTGGGAGGCTTTAAATCATGCCGCAAGGTGGGCTAGTTTGAAGGGCTGGGCAATACGACGAATTGCGTATTCAGTAGCCTTGGGGGGATTCCTTGATGGTCTCAATATGCTTTCGAACCCGCAAAAACGCCATATCCACCCCGAACTTGACAACCACCACGGCCACGGCGACCCATTTCGCCTGTTGCAGCTGAGGGAACGTCGGAATCAAGTGCATCGTGAAGACCATCAGCAGCGCCAGCAGCACCAGCAGGTGCGCAAACGTGGCCATCAGTTCCCCGAACGGTGTGGCGGTACGGAAACGGCCATTGGCGAAAAAGTGAAAAACCAAGCCCAGCACGGCCCCGGCGGTCATCAGCCGGGTCTGCCAAGCGATATTGCCGAAGCCCGTCCAATCGCCCTCCGTGTCAATGCCGTTGATGGAAAAAGTGACCGCAAACATCACCATTGCCCCACCCAAAACCCCACCAGCGACCAATAGAAACACCCGCTGGAAAAGGCCGTCGAGGAAGCCCCGGCCATCCAGCGAAAAGAACATCCGAACCAGTGCCGCACCGACCATCAAAATCACCTCCCACCAAAACAGGAAGATGATGGGGAACAGGTTCCAGCCCAGCACGCCGATGCCGTAGAGCGTGATGCCCAAGGATAGAAAAGGCAGCCACCAAGCCCGTTGTTTTTGGAGGAGGGGATGGGATAGTAGGTCGTTCAGCATATTGATATTCAATGATTTACCTGCTAGATAGGCAACTGCGCAACGATGGTCGTACCACCCTCACTGCTGGAAACCTGAAGACTACCGCCCAGTTCCTCTGCCCGTGCCCGCATATTCCCCAGCCCATTTCCCACAGCGGGCAAAGTGACATCAAACCCATGCCCATCGTCGCTGATGTGGAGCGCCAGCAGGTTCGGCGCAGGGTTTTCAAAAACCACCGTGATGGCCGTCGCCCCCGCATATTTCACCGCATTGGTAATGGCCTCTTGGGCGATGCGGAACAGGTTCAGCGTTTGCGTGGGCGAGAGCGTGGCCACTACGTCGGCGGCCCGCACCTCCACGGGCAGCGGGGTGGCCCGCACGGCGAAGTCGCTGATTTTCTCGGCCAGCTCCGCCACCGAAAACTGCTCGTGGCGGATGGCCCAAATCGTCTCCCGGAGCTGCCCCATCGCCTGCCGGGCATTGCCGCCGATGGCTTCCAGTTCCTGCCGTTCCTGCTCGTTTTCCACCTGAAAAGCCCGGCGGGAGAGGGCGCTGCCGATGATGGTCAGCTCGGCGCCGAGGTTGTCGTGCAGGTCACGGCTGATGCGCAGGCGCTCCTCCTGCAAGCGGTTGGCGGCCTCGGCGGTGGCCAGTCCGGCTTGCAGTTCGGCCTCCCGCTGCTTTAGTTTTTGCTGGCGCAAAATGGCGACGAAAATGGCCGAAAGCGCCAGCAACAAGGCCCCGGCCAGCAGCAGGTAGCTCGTCCGACGTTGCAGTTTCACTTGTTGGCGGGCCAGTTCGGCCTCCTTCTTTTCGGTATCGTATTTGGCCTCCATCTCGGCCAGTTGGCGGCTGCGCTCCACGTTGAACATGCTGTCCTTCAGCGCCACGCTTTTTTGCAGCCAGTCCATGGCCAGTGCGGGCTGCCCCGTTTCGGCGTAAGCCGCCGAGAGCTGCTGCATGGCGTGTCGGCGCAGGTCGTCGAAGCCGATGGCCGTGCTGCGCTGCACCGCATCGGCGAAGAACGGGATGGCCTTGGCGGGCTGCTTGGCCTGCAGCATGGCCTCGCCCATGTTGTTGGTGGTAATGGCCACGCCGTGCAGGTCGCCCACTTTTTGGCGCAGGCCAGCGCTTTCTTGCAGCAGCCCGATGGCCTGCTCGTGCCGCCCCCGCAGGATGGCCACTTCCGACAAATGGTCGAGCACGTAGCTCATGCTGCGGTCGTTATTTAGGCGCAACAGCACGGCTTTTTCTTTTTGAAAAACGGCCTCTGCCTCATCTAGCTTTCCCATTTCCAAGAAAACAACCCCTTGAATATCAAGCACTTCGGAATAGCACTGGTCGTTGTTCGCCGCTTGGCAGGCAGCCAGCCCTTCCTTTAGTTTTTCGAGGGCTGTTTCGTATTTTTTTTGCTTTTTATAGTAATTGCCCAGTTCCTTGAGCGTGAAGCCCCGCCCGGCATTGTCCCCGGTTTTTTCATAAATGGAAAGGGCTTGGTGGTAGCTCGTGAGCGCCTGCTCGTAGTCCGCCTTGAGGTAGCGGATGATGCCGAGGTTGCGCAGCGACAGGGCTTGGAGGTCTTGCCAGCCGTTTTGCTCGGCGAGGGTTTTGGCCTCCTCCACCAGCTTCACGGCCTCGTCAAAATCATTGGAATAAAACGTGTAGAAATGCTCGTTGATGAAGGCGACCCGCTCTTTGCCCGCCTTGCCGGGCAGCAGTGCAGCGAGGCTGTCGGCAGGGGACTGTGCGCTGACGGAAGCCACACAGCACAGCAGGGAGAAGATTAGGTAAATCGGTCGCATCATGGGGCAAATAAACGGGATTTAACTTACGAAGTTGCCAAAAAAAAGCCGGGCAACTCCACAGCTGCCCGGCTTTACTCGATTATTTTTCTTGGCTTACAGTTGGCCAGAATCGGCAATCACGACTGGAGCAGAAGTAGGGCCACCTTGGCTGCCCACTGCCTCCATTTTTTTCACCACGTCATAGCCTTCCACTACCTGTCCGAAAACCACGTGGCGACCGTTGAGGTAGGCCGTGGGCACGGTGCAGATGAAAAACTGGGAGCCGTTGGTGTTCGGTCCAGCGTTGGCCATGCTCAGGATGCCGGGGCCAGCGTGGCTGCCCGCCTTGCCCGAAAATGTCTCATCGGCGAACTTGAGGCCGTAGATGCTCTCACCGCCCGTACCATTGCCACGGGTGAAGTCACCGCCTTGGCACATGAAATTGGGGATGATGCGGTGGAACCCGCTGCCCTTGTAGTGGAGCGGCTTGCCGGAGGTGCCCACGCCCTTCTCGCCCGTGCAGAGTGCCCGGAAGTTTTCGGCGGTAAGCGGTGCGGCGTCGGCGAAAAGCTCGAACACGATGCGGCCAGCTGCCTCACCACCGATGGTGATGTCGAAATAGACTTTTGGATTGGCTGGATTTGGCGTAACGGGGGGTGCATAAGTGGCTGTCATAGCAGGTTGAACTGGTGTTTGTGCATGAACTGAAGAAATTCCCAAGGCAAACATGAACAGGCTTGCGAGCAAAGAAATACTTGCTTTTTTCATGAATTCAAATGAAGGTTTAAGAGCTGGGTAATTGAAATCTAACGAAGGCAGTCTCAATTTCCCAATTTCCAATTTCCCAATTTCACGGATTTGGGTTCTCCGCCCGGCCATTGTGGCTGCCGGGAAGGCCATTTTGAAGGGGCAAAGATAGGGAGGTCGTACATTAAAATTGTGAACGATTGGTGAACTTACTCCACCCTCACCAGCTTCCCACTGCCCAGCAGCCTTCCACTGTCCTTCACTTCGTAAAAATAGAGGCCGGGCGCTATGCCCTCCAGCCCGACCATGCTCCAGCCGAAGCCGATGCGCTGGGCGAGCACGGTTTGCCCAGCTACGGTGCGGAGCCTAAGCTCTGCCTCAACAATAGATGCTGGCAAATAGAAATTAACAAAGTCGGTGGCTGGGTTGGGTTGGACTTGAATGCCGTTTTGAGCTATTTCCTTTACATTGGAATAGGTTACTACTATTGTATCCATGACTGCCTCCGCCAAGCAATCGTCTATCACCTTGAGCGTAACCACATAATTACCTGGGTGACTATATACATGTGAAACCTCAGTCCCCATGCCCGTGCCGCCGTCCCCAAAATTCCATTTGAACTCACTACCACCTAATGACGTACTCTGGAAATAAACTGTGTCGTTGGAAACTGTATGGATGAATGATGGGGTAATGGGCGGTATGGCACCTAACCTGTAGTTGGGGAAGTGGGGCATTGAATAACGGTTGTAGGTAGGTAATTGGATAGCGTTTTGTTCTACCATGCAGGCATCGCCCTTTAAGTCTGGATAATGAATGACGTGCAGGGTGGTGTTTCCGTTTGGTGAGATAATATATATTTTGCCATCGGGTCCAAGTTGGGGTGTAAAAAAAGTGGCAGGAAAAGGATGCATGGAGCCGTCATAAATTGCCACTGTATCCTTGGATGCAATTATGTCGTCAGCTTCCATATCGTACTGGTAAATATAACGCCCAGAGGTTAAGTAAAGAAACCTTGAACTTGGTGAGAACACAAGTCCAGCCACATTGTTACCGTCATCAAAGTGAAACAATATTGGGTTGCTTAATTTTCCAGTACATCTATTGAAATCGAATACCTCGACATCCTTGCCAGCCAACAATGAAAAACCACTAAATTCTGCGTATTTTTTACCATTAGGAGAAAATGCGCCAATTCCTCCTAAATTAAAAGGTATTTGACCTACTTCTTGTGAGGAAACAGAGACTTCTCCATTTAAAGAAAACAACACTTTATAGAACCTGTTCGAGTTATATTCCTTTACAATAATCCACCAGTCAATTCCGTTGGAATGCCTTACTGAAACCATGTTTCCAATATCTAAAGTATCGAGAAGTATTGGGACTCTTTGTTCTAGTACACCACCATTTGCACCATTCAACCTCATATCTATCAATGTATAAAACAATCCTGAAGTATGTTCCCCAATCACCCCATTGCCCCATTCTTCTCTCACATGCAAGATAGCGAATACACTATCATTGAAGTTAGAAGGCAACATCATTGCACCTTGAATTAATGGGTAGCCAGAATTGAAGAAATCTTCGTTTACTTCTCCTAAGTTTAAAGAATCGCAATCAGCCATTACATCAAAAATACCATTTGCAACTTGTGTACCATTCGTGTAACACAGCAATTTGCCTACAGAGTTGCAAATACTTGCATTTGTAACATACATATCAAAAGGGCCAAAATAATAAGAAACATGAGGAGGATTGAAATTAAAGTCCAACATGGAACCTCCAAAGCTAGAATCAATAGTGTTGCTACCGTAACCGAATAGCCAGACATAATCACGATTTTGTGCAACCCCAACTCCCATCCAACCCACCAAAAAGACAACAATTAACAGGTATTTCATGCTTGAATATTTGGAAGTCCCACAGCAAAAATCGCCCCGAAAATCCACCCTTCACAGCACCAGCCTCCCAAGCTTCCAGCAGTAGCCGCCACATGACTGGCAGCGACTCGGACAACTTAAACTTCCTCCTTTTCTCCATGCTGGCTGAACCAAGCCAAATATTTGGGGTATAAAATTATTGCGCCAGCAAATAGGGGCTGTTACTATCGGCTCGCATCCTTGTTATATCATTGGTAACCAACCCCACAAAAGTCCAAGTTACACCCGACTGTTATTTTTCACCTGACTAAAAACAACTGCATGAAGACCCGACTTTTCTCGCCATCCATTGGCCTTGCCTTGGCTTTTTTCTTTGCTGCGCAATGGGCGACTGCCCAAAACCAAATCACCGGAACGGTGAAAAACAGCAAGGGCGACGGCATTTTCTTTGCCACCGTGGCCCTCTACAAACAGGCAGATAGCACCGTGGCCAAGGCCGAGTCCACCGACGCCTACGGCAAGTTCGCCCTCAAGGACATCCCCGACGGGCAGTACTACCTCGAAGTGAACATGCTCGGCTACCTCGACCTGCGGGTGGGCGATGTCGCTTTTCCGAAGGACAACCGAAAGAACTTCGACCTCCAGCTCGACGACGAGGCGCAGAACCTCGCCACGGTGGAGGTGACGGCCAAGGCCCCACTGCTCGAACAGCGCTCCGACCGCCTCATCGTGAACGTGGAGAACAACCTCACCAGCCTCAATTCCAACCTGCTCGATGTGCTGAAAAAAGTGCCCGGCGTGATGGTCGTCGGCGACAAGCTGCGCATGGCCGGGCAGGGCAACGTCACCATTTTGCTCAACGGAAAAACCACCAAGTACATGGACGTGGACGCCCTGCTGAAGGACATCCCCGGCGACAATATCAAGCGGGTGGAGGTCATCCACCAGCCGGGTGCCGAGTTCGAGGCGGAGGGCACCGGCCCCATCATCAACATCGTTACGAAGAAAAACAGCCTCTTCGGCACCAACGGCAGCGTGTCCGCCGGCGTGAGCAAAGGCCAATACTGGCGCTACCGCACGGGCCTCAACCTCAGCCATTACCAAGGCAACGTGAACATCAACGGCGGCCTCGGCCTGGGCCGCAACTCGTGGTACGAGGCCCTCGACGTGGTGCGCCGGGTGGGCAACGACACCTACTCGCAAACCTCCGAAAACCCCAACCTGAGCGAGTACCTGCAAGGCAACCTCTCCCTCGACTGGGACCTGACGGAGCGCCACCGCCTCGGCTTTTCCAGCCGCTGGAACGGCAGCCAGCGGGACTTCAACATCGCCAACCGCACCGAGATTGACTTCGCCGACGCTGCCATCGGCGACCTCCAACTGCTCACCGACAACCGCCGGAAAGGCACCTGGAACATGCTCACCATGAACCCCTACTACAGCTTCGAGGTGGACACGATGGGGCAAAAACTGGACTTCGACGTGAACTACGTACGCATCGGCAATGACGCCTCCAATTTCCTGCAACCCAAGGAAAAGAACTTCGACGTGAAGTTCCCCGACCAGCTTTACGAGCAGCCGGGCAGTTCCGTGATTTACACCACGAGCCTCGACTACACTTATCCGTTTTCGAAGATGGTGAAAATGCAGGTGGGGGGCCGTTTCAGCACCGCCGACCTCGACAATGACCTGCGCTCCTTCGAGGAGGATGCGGCGGGCGTGCTGCAGCCCAACCTCTCGCAGAGCAACCACTTCCGCTTCGAGGAGGACATCTGGGCTGGCTACGCCAAAATGGACTGGAAAACGGGCAAATGGTCGGGCACGGCGGGCCTGCGCTACGAGGACAGCCAGAGCACGGGCTACTCCGTCACGCTCGATTCCACGCAGTCACGGCATATCGGCAAGCTGTTCCCCAGCGCCAGCCTAAGCCGGGAGCTGACCAAGAAGCTCGGTGCCATCATGGCTTATAGCTACCGCATTGACCGCCCGCACTATGGCGACCTGAACCCCTTCGTCTATTACCTCGACCCCTACACCTACGAGCAGGGCAACCCCCGGCTGCGCCCTTCGCTCACGCACAGCACCAAGTTCAGCCTGACTTTCGAGAACCAGCCGTTCTTCAACGTGGAGTACAAATACACCAACGACGCCATGGTGGAGGTGACCGAGCAGGACGACGCCACGGGCAAGACCTTCCTCACCAACGTGAACCTCGACGCCTTCAAGGTGCTGAACATCAGCATGTTCTTCCCGCTTGATTTCATCCCAAAAACGAGCGGCTACGGGGGCTTCATCGCCAATTACAACAAATACGATTCGCCCTACCTCACCGAGCAGTTCCTCCGCTCTAAATGGGACTACACGGCCTTCCTGAACGCCAATATCAGCCTCCCCGCCAAGGTGGAAATGGAGCTATCGGGCTGGTGGAACAGCGGCGGCTTGCAGGGCATCATCACCTCGGAGTGGCTGTTCGGAGCCGATTTTGGCTTGGCCCGCAAGTTTTTGGACGATAAGCTGAAACTGAGCCTTGGCGTCGAGAATTTCGCCCGCCGCTTCTTCCACGGCAAGGTGGACTACGCCAATATGAACTTCGATATAGTGAGCCGCTGGGACGCCCCGGTTTACAATTTCCAGTTGCACTATAAGTTCGGGAACCAGCACATGAAGGGCAAAAAAGGCCGCAGCAGCAGCGCCGAGGAGATGATTCGGCGGGCGCAGCAGAATTGATTGCGGATTGCGGAT